>JAKDNL010000425.1 GCA_030451825.1 Pseudonocardia sp.
GGGCGGCCGGGCACACCTACGGCCACCACGCGGTGTGGCAGTTCAACGACGGCGGTGAGGGTGAGCTCGGCGCGCGTGGCAGCTGGACCGAGGCGCTGGAGTTCCCCGCAGGTGAACAAATGCGGCATCTGCGGGAGCTGATGGAGTCGCTGCCGTTCACCCGAGGCGAGCCGGACCAGTCGGTGCTCACCTCGGAGGCCGGTTCCGGGGCCGAGCGGATCGTCGCCAACGTCGCCTCGAACGGCTCGTACCTGCTGGTCTACACCCCCGCCGGGCAGGGCTTCTCCGTCGACACCAGCGTCGTCACCGGCAGCCCCAAGGCCTACTGGTTCAACCCGCGCACCGGCGAGTTCGACGAGGTCGAGGTCGCCGAGAAGTACAGCCCGCCCACCAGTGACGAGGACTGGCTCCTGCTCGTCGAGGACACGGCATGACCGGCAACGACCAGCACGAGCCCGGTCGGCCCCCGCCGGATGGCGGTGTGCGCAGGTGCGCCACGGCGGCTGCGTGGCTGATGGCATCGGCCACGGCACTCATCCTCGTTGGGGGGCTGGGCCCGGCTCCGGAGCGCTCCGTGCCGGGCGGTGCGGCGCTTGCCCTGATCGCAGACGAGGAGCCGCTGGAGGACAGCTCCACCGAGGCCGACGCCGCCACCGACGATGCCACCGGTGGCGCTGCCACGATGACGGTGGAGGGTACCCGGGTTCCGGACCCGCTGGCGCTCGACAATGGCGACACCGTTGAGAGCGTGCAGGCCTGGGAACGCCAGCGGCGCCCCGAGCTGCTGGACGCCTTCCAGACCCACGTCTACGGCCAGAGCCTGCCTGAACCCACCGACATCGCCTTCGATGAGCAGACGTTGGGCGATGGCGGTAAGAAGGTCGCCATCGAGGTCACCGGCCCGGAGGGCTCGGCGAGCTTCACGCTGCGACTGTTCGTCCCCGCCAGCTCCGAGCCGAAGGGCACGTTCCTGCTGATCGATCACCGCGGCTCGGTCGGCGACGACCCCAACAGCTCGTCGGACTACGCACCGGTGACGACGATCCTCGACCAGGGCTACGCCTTCGCTGCGCTCGACGCCGAAGAGGTCGCCCCCGACGACGCGGCCAGCTACCGCAGCGGGGTCCTCGACGCGTTCTACCCGTCGGGCCAGGAACTGCCCGAGGACGCCGGGCGGGCCATCAGCGCGTGGGCCTGGGGCGCCAGCCGCGCGATGGACTACCTACAGGACGACCCCGACATCGACCCCAGCAAGGTCGCAGTCATCGGGCACTCCCGAGGCGGCAAAGCCGCGCTGTGGGCCGGGGCCCAGGACACCCGCTTCCCCGTGGTGTTGTCCAACAACTCCGGCTCCACCGGAGCCAAGCTCGCCCGCCGCGACGAGGCCGGCGAGTCCATCGCGGCCATCACCGCGCAGTTCCCGCACTGGTTCCCACCCACCTACCAGGACTACGCCGACAGCCCCGACTCACTACCGGTCGACCAGCACGAACTGCTGGCTCTCATCGCACCCGGTCGGGTCGTCGTCGGCAGCGCCACCGAAGACGGCAACGCCGACCCGCAAGGCGAGTTCCTGTCCTACCTCGCCGCCGAACCGGTCTACGACCTCTACGGGCTGGGTGACACCGGGCTGTCTTCGCAGAGCTGGCCGCCCACCACGGACAAGGGATTCCGCGGCCCGGCCATGAGCTATCACCTGCGCGCCGGCGAGCACGGCCTGACCAGCGCAGATTGGGCGATCTACCTGCAGGGCGAGCTGTTCTTGAGATGACGGTCAACGCCGAAACAGGCGGTGTGTTGAGAAGGAAGGACACAGGGGGTGTGTGGTGGTTGAGCACGGCTGGATGAGCGCGGCGGAGGTGGCCAGACAGCTCGGAGTGCGGCGGGGCCAGGTGGAACAGCTGGTCCGGGCAGGGCAGCTTCCGCGCCCACACACCCGCGGAGACCGTAGGCGAGTGTGGGCCGCCGCCGACGTGGCGACGTTGCTAGCCCGGTTCGAGGGCCGCACGGTCAGCGGGCTTGCGTCGGCGCTGTCGCCGCCGGCGGCGCCGCTGCCGCGGCTGATCGATCAGGTCATCGACTATGAGCCGCCAGCAGCTCCCCCATCAGGCGGGGGTCGCTCGCTGGAGCTGCATCTGCGGGTCTGGGACGGGCCGGCTCCGGAGGGCCGCCGGGTGGTGGTCGTCCTGGGCGTGTTCAGCGCCTTCACCTACTCGCCGCCTGAGCGCTCTCGACCGGCGAGTTCTGCGGGGCCAGGCCGGGAGGAGCTGGTTTGCGCGGAGATCGCCCGCCGGTGGCTGCCGGTCCCGCCGATGGACTGTGTGTGGTTTCGGTACTGGCCCGGCGACACCTATCCGCTGTGCAACCTGATGTTTTCCTGGCCCCCGCCACGGGGGCGCTTCGACTGGCTGGCCGGAGCGAAGGACGCGGTGGGCTGGCTCCCTGAGCCCGACGGGCACCGCCGCCCGGCCAGCTACGCAGATCTGGACATGGTCGTGGGCGCCCCCGTCGAGGCCTACCCCGAACCGGTCTACACCAGCGACACCGTCCGCCGGTTTTACCAGGCTGGCGGAGCCGGCCACCCCGGCGATTCCGGTGCCCTGGTAGATGCGGTGCACGACGACATCATGCTGGGCGAGCTGCTCGGTGCAGCCTCCGTGCTCGACACCCGCATCGGCGGAGAGGCGGGCGGCGTCGGTGAGACAGGCGAGGACCCTCCGCTCGGGCCCGCCCGGCGCGCGGACGCCGTGGCGGCGTGCAGGCTGCTAGCCGATGAGACCGGCCGCCGGATGCCAGCCCGGTCCGCGGTCCACGACGACGGCTGCGGCCCGGCAGGAGCCGAGCATGGTCGGCCACGGCGGTGGGCGGCGCGGGCGGTGCCGGTCGAACCCGGCCCGGCCGAGCGGCGGCTTCTGCAGCGCTACTCGGACCGATTCGCACTCGCCCTGCACCCGCACCCGCCCGATCCGGCCCAGGAGGCGCTACTGCGGCGGCTGTGGGCGTGGGCCGACGCCACCGGGGCGTATGCCGACCTGCCCGACCCGCCACTGCACGCAGCCCTGGACGTCGCCGCGGATCTGCTGGGATTTCACCTGCGCGTGCAGCAGGGCTACCGGGTCCGCGACCACTACCAGCCGCACCCGGTGCGCGAGACCACGACACGCACGTTCACCGTGCGCGGCCCGATCGACCAGGCCTACCTGGACGGGCTCACCCCACTCGACCCCGCGCCCGAGCCCAGTCGCGGCGGCGACGCTGGCAGCGGGCTCGCGCGCCGCGCACGGGTGCTGGCCGCCGCGCTGGCCACCACTCGAGCAGACACGCGCGGCGGGCTGCTCTACGGGCTGGACCCGCACAGACACCTGGTTGCCGTCGCCAGTCCCGCGGCCGGGTTCGGTACCCAGTGTTATGCCTGCGAGTGGCCGCAGATGCCCGACTGGGACGACCCGGCCGGGCTGGCCGAGGCGGTATTGATCGGCGATGCCGGCCCGGATGACCGGGCGGTGTATGTCGACTGGCCCGACGGCCGGCTCACCCCGCTCCCGGGTCTCCCGCGTCAGCAAGCGCTCGAACCGTGGTCGTTCGGCCCCCACGCCGCTCCGGCCGCGCTCGCCCGCGACATCGCCGAGATGTTCGCCGTGCCCGGACGGCCCGGCCCTGCGCCGCCGCGGTGGCTGTACGCCGCACTGGAGAGCTCCGAGCACACCACCCGGCTCCGGTTACCCGTCGCACAGCTGCGCGGCCGCTGCCCCACCACCTCGGAGGGCAACCAATGACCACCGGGCCCGGGCTACCGCCCCGCCAGCTCGGGTGCGGGACGGGCGGACTTGCCGGCCGGGCCGAGCCGGCCGGTTCAGACCTGGGCGGGGCCGTCGCGCGATGAGTACCGCCGAAGCTCGGCGATCGATCGAGATGGTTTACGAACTGAGGAGCGGTGATGAGGTCAGACTCGCGGGACACGCTGGATACACAGGTGGTGCTGGGGGTGACGTTCACGGCCCTGGCCGCAGGGGTAGCCGGGATCGGGGTCCTGCTGATGGCAGCGCTGGCGTTGGCGTCCTGGCTCGTCGGTGCCGGCCTGGCGTGGCCGTCCGTTGGCGATGCGCTGGCCACCGTGTCGGCCATGGCTGGAGACCCTGTCGGTGGCCCGGCCCCGCAGCCGTGGGCGGTGCTCCAACAGGCCCCGATGGTGTTCCTGGTGGTCGCGGCGGCCCTGATCACGGCCGCGGCGGTCGTGGTGGTGGTGCTGGCAGGGCTGGCGTGGCGGCGATGGGGACCGACCCAGGCCGGGCACGCGACCCGAGCACAGCTACGCAGCGAGCTGTCTGAGACCAATGCCCGCGAGCGGGCTCGGGAGACCCGACCGAGTCTGACGGTCACGGAGCGGCGCGGGCTGCCGCCGGAGGAGTTGGGGGTGCCGCTGCCGCGTGGGCCTGCCGGCCCGCTCTGGGCTGCGCAGGACAACCACACCGGGGCATTGGCGCCGACCCGCGCGGGGAAAACGACCACTGACCAGATCCCCAAGGCTCTGGCCGCACCGGGCGCGCTGTGGTGCTCGTCATCGCAGCGTGACCTGTTTCTGCACACCGCGCTGGCGCGGACCCGCCGCCCGCAGGCTGGCCCGGTACAGCTGCTCGATGCCACCGGCACCGTAGGTTTCCCGGCCCAGGCGTACTGGCCCCCGATGACCGGTTGCACCGACGCCGAGGTCGCCGACCGCCGGGCCGGGATCCTCGTCGAGACCTCCGGCAGCGCCGGGCGGGCCGCTAAGGCCAGCAGCTCGGGCAACGAGGAGTTCTTCCGCGAGCACACCATCATGGTGCTGCGCGCCTACCTGTTCGCCGCCGCAGTGGCGAACAAACCGGTCGAGGACCTGGTGGCCTGGGCGGCCAACCCGCACCACAAGGACCCGCTGGCGATCCTGCAAGGCGCTCACACCCAGCTCTACGAGGAACTCAACGCCGAACGGCAAGAGGATCCGCGCACCTCGGGCGGGGTGTGGATGGGAGTCCGGCAGGTCGTCGGCCCCTGGGTGCTCAACCGGGCACTGCACCAGATGTGCAGTCCCCCGCCCGGCCGCGGGCTCGACCTGCGCTCGTTCATCGGGCAGCACGGCTCGCTGTATGTGATCGGCGGATCCCGCCGGACCCGGTCCGCGGTACCGCTACTGACCGCGCTGGCCGAGGAATTCATTCTCGCCGCCGAGGCCCTGGCCGGCGACTACCCACATGAACGGCTCGACCCGCCTGCCTCGGTGGTCCTCGACGAGCTCACCAACGCCACCCCGATCCCGCAGCTACCGAGCCTGCTGTCCCAGGTGGCGGGCAACGGCATCTCGATTCACTGGGCTGCACAGTCGATGGCGCTGCTGGAGGGAACCTACGGACCAGTCGGTGCCCGTAGCGTCATCGGCAACACCACCGCCCTGAGCGTGTGGGGTGGGATCCCCGACCCGGCCACCCTCGAAATGTTGTCCACCCTGATGGGGCAACGCCAGCAGGTCCGAACCCAATATCAACAGGACGGGATCTTGTCCCCGAGCCGTACCAGCGTCGGCACCGAATGGGTGCCGATCCTGCGCGCCGGCGAAATCCGGCAAATCCCCCGCGGGCAAGTGCTGCTGGTCTACCGGCACCTCGGCGCGATCCTGGCTCACACCACTCCCCTGAGCCACCGGCGCGACGCCGCCCAGATCCTGGCCGATGCCGACACCCTGCGCGGCCGCGCCGCCCCCGTCGACCCAGCCGGCTACGCCCATCGCGCCGCCACCATGGCGTCAGCCGCCCGGGACCGGTAGTGGCCTGCACGAACGGCGGCAACTGGAACCTTCGGACTCCTGCCGTCTGACCAACAGCCGTCGGATCGGCCGGATCCGACCGGGATGGCCGGCGACGGTCCCCGTCTCCGGCCGCGCTTCTGCGGGCCGGAGGCGGGAGCTTCGCGCCGTTTCGGGCTCGTCTTACATCATGGGCTCGTGTTGCGTCGCCGCCGTGCGCTGCGGCCGCGGCGTTTCGTCGCGGGCGGCATCCGGAACGGCTCGCCGCCGTTGAACCGCTGCTCCAGGTCGGCGGCCACCGTGATCATGTAGTCCTCGATCGCGGCGGTCATGTTCTCCGGGACGTCGTCGTCGGCATCGGGGTTTCGCGACGTCCAGTGAATCGCCGCCCGGAACCGGAAGTACGCGGAGTCTTCGACGTAGAACGACCGGTAGTCCTTCTCGCCGGGGATGCAGTCGGGGTCCTCCAGTGCGTTCAGCTTCGGTGCGGCCGTCTTGGCCGGGCCGGCGCGTCGGGACGCCGGCCG
>JAKDNL010000968.1 GCA_030451825.1 Pseudonocardia sp.
GGAACAGCAGGTCCTCGCCCTTGACGCTGAACACCAGCGCCTTCGCGTTCACCGACCGCCGCCCGAGGGCGCCGCTGTGGAAGATCGAGTACACCAGGAACAGCGCGAAGCTGGTCTTGGTCGCGACCCCGGAGATGCCGCTGATCGACACGTGCCCGCCGCGGGTGCCGTCGAGGAACTCCAGGTTGAGCAGGATCGGCTCGCCGTCGCGGCCGAGCCCGACCGCGACGGTGGATTCCATCTGGTCGAAGTACAGCGCCTTGGAGCGCTCGTCGCCGGTGGCGCGCCGGGCCGGGGAGCCGGGCGTCGGGGGCACGTAGCATTCCGGCTCGACCCGGGTCGTGGTGATCTCGGCGATCTCCTGCACCTGGGCGGGCAGCACCCCGTCGGCGATCAGGAACACGTCCGAGGCGTAGGTGGCGCCCTCGTGCCGGGCGCGGATCTCGGTGACCACCCCGGACGTCGTCACGTCACCGACCCCCGGGACCGGGCGGCGGGTGACGACGACGTCGTCGAGCTGCAGGTACTGGCCGGGGGCGAGGCCGACGGAGAACAGCAGCGGGGTGGAGTCCTCGGTGCCGGCGACGAGCCCGACCGGCTCCTGGTCCGCCATGTGCTGCTCCTCGGGGTCGACGGTCCCCGACGGTAGTGCGCGCCCCCGACAGCCCGGCACGGGCCCCGCCGCGCTCCACCCGGCCGGGCGACCCGGCGGCCCGGCACCCTCCGCCGGCCACATCCGCACCCCTGCCGCCCATCCGCACCTGCTGCATCCGGTGCGGATGGCGGGTAGGGGTGCGGATCGAACGCGGCCAGTCACTCGGCCGCCTCACCGTCGGCGAACAGCGCGCCGACCTGGTCCGCCTCGTAGCGCACGCCCTCAGCCGCCGGGCGGTCGACCCGGCGTCGACGGTGCGCACGATCGCGCCGAGCGCGGGCGCGGACTTCGCACCGAGCTCCCCTGCCAGCGCCGGCGGCGGCCCGTCGATGATCGGCGGGCCGAGCGGGTTCGCCGGGGTCGTGCCGAGGTGACGACCAGGACGCCGTCGCCGGCCCGCTCCCGGCCGACCGCGGGGGTGTCGAGCATCGGTGGTTTCTTCCGCCGGGGCGGCTCAGGTGCGGAGCGCGTGCGCCAGGTCGTCGCGGGACTCCGGGGCGGTGACCGCGAACGCCTGCAACCGGATCTCCCCGGATGCGATGCCGGGCAGGTAGGCCTGCTTCTGCGCCTCGCTGCCGTGCCGCAGCACCGCGCCCATCGTGTAGAGCTGCGCGTGCACCGGAGCGGCGTTCGCGCCGTTGGCGTGCATCTGTTCCAGCAGCACCGACGCGTCGCCGAGCCCGAGGCCCAGCCCGCCGTACTCCTCCGGGATCAGCGCGCCGAGGCAGCCGGTCGTGGTCAGCGCGGCGACGAACTCCTCGGGGTAGCGGCGGTCGCGGTCCAGGTCGCGCCAGTACTGGTCGGGGAAGTGCCGGCAGATCCGGTCGACGGTGTCGCGCAGGTCGCGCCGCAGG
>JAKDNL010000426.1 GCA_030451825.1 Pseudonocardia sp.
CCCGGGCGGCGGGGGGGGGGCGGGCCGGTCGCCCCGGGCCCCCGGCCCCCCGCGCGACGTGCCGGGAGCGGTGAGGACCGGGTCACCGGCCGGGCGCCCGACGACGGCGACCAGCTCGTCCGGGTCGCGCAGCGCCGACTCCCCCAGCACTCCGGTGACCGGACCCGGATACCGCGCGGCGAGGTCCCCGGCCGGCAGCGTGGCCGCCAGCGCGGTCAGCGACGGTGACATCCACACCTCCCCCGGCGACGGCATCCGGGGCAGTCCCGGCGGCGGTGCGGCGTCCGCCCGCGGGGCGATCAGGTTCACCTCGGTGATCGGAGCGCCGGCGGCGGCGTCGGTCCGGGTGCGCAGCTGCGCCACCGCCTCCGCTGCTGTGGCAGCCGGGGCGGGGTCGCGCCAGAGTGTCCGCGCCTCCCGCTCGTCGAGCCCGTGCAGTGCGCCGAGCGCCACGCAGAGCAGCGCCGTCGCCACCGCGACGCCGGCCCCGACCAGCCCCGCCGACGTCCACGCCGCCCGTCCGCCCAGGCGCAGCAGCCGCAACGCCAGCCGAACCGAACCGCTCACGCCACCCCTCCGGCGGAGTCCGCGCTGCCCGCGCCGGCCGGAGCAGCGACGCCCGCGCCCGCGGGGGTGGCAACCCGGCCGTCGCGCAGGGACACGGTCCGGTGGCAGCGGGCCGCCATGTCCGCGTCGTGGGTGACGACGACGAGCGCGGTGCCGGTACGCACGGCCAGCGCGGTGAGCAGCCCGATCACCTGGGCACCGGTGGCGGTGTCCAGGGCGCCGGTCGGCTCGTCGGCGAACACCACGGCCGGGCCGGCGACGAGCGCGCGGGCGATCGCCACCCGCTGCTCCTGACCGCCGGAGAGCTGACCGGGCCGGCGCAGCTCGAGCCCCTGGATGCCCAGCGAGGTGAACCAGGCCGCGGCCCGGCGCACCGCCTCGCCGCGGCGCACCCCCGAGAGCATCAGTGGCAACGCGACATTCTCCACTGCGGGCAGCTCCGGGAGCAGCTGCCCGAACTGGAACACGAAGCCGATCCGTTCCCGGCGCAGCGCCGCGCGGCGGGACTCCGACAGCCGGTCCACCCGCTGTCCGGCCAGCACGATCTCGCCCTCGTCCGGCGTCGCGATCCCGGCCAGGCAGTGCAGCAGCGTCGACTTGCCGGACCCGGACGGGCCGGTCACCGCCACCGTCTCGCCGCCGCGCACCTCCAGGTCGACGTCATCCAGCACGGTCGTCGCGCCGTAGCGCTTGGTCACGCCCCACCCGGACAGCGCGGATGGCGTCGGGTTCCCGGTCTCGGTCATGCCGGTGACGATCCCGCCGGGAGCCGTCCCGCCACCTCGGGCGGAGGGTGGATCGTGGCCGGTCGGACTCGTCCCTTCGACCGAGCCACCGCACCCGGTGCCCCCCTACGCTGATCACGTGTTGCAGGGGACCGAGGGACGGGCGGCGCGGCTGGCGGGGCGGCTGCGGCTACCGGTGGAGATCGGGGCCTACCTGTTCTGGCTGGGGGTCGACGGCATCTCCACGGTCAGCCAGACGGTCGGCCAGGCGGTGACCGGCGCAGCCGTCGCGGCCCTGGTCCTGGCGCGGGGACGGCTCGGCGTGAACCGTGCCGCGGCCGCCGCGTTCGGGCTGTCCGCGGCGAGCACACTCGTCTCCGTCGCCGCCTCGGGGCTCTCGTGGCCGGCCGTGCCGACGATCTCGTTCTGCGAGCAGCTGGCGCTGGCCGTGGTGACGGTCACGGCGCTGCACCGGGCCACGCATCGTGACGCCGTCCTCGTCGTCCTCGCCTCCGGGACGGTGATCATCGGATCCCCGTTGCTGCGGCCGGACCTCGGGGGGACCACGACCGCGTTCGTCTCGCTGTCGGTGATGGGCTGGATCGGTGCGGCCGCGATCGGGCTGATGCTGCGCGAGGCGGGCTCGCGGCGCCGGGCCCAGCTGCACGACGCGCGCAACGCCGAGCGGATGGAGCTGGCCCGGGAGTTGCACGACGTCGTCGCCCACCACGTGACCGGGATCGTGGTCGCCGCGCAGGCCGCGTCCGTCGTCGCCCGCACCCGGCCCGAGGAGGTGGACCGGGCCCTGGATTCGATCGAGCACGCCGGTGCGGACGCCCTGCTGGCGATGCGCCGGATGGTCGGCGTGCTGCGCGGGCAGGCCGAGGACGGAGCCCGGACCCCCGGCCCGGACCTGGCCGGGATCGCCGAGCTCGTCCGGCGCTTCGACGACGACAGCACCGGCGACGGGGGCCGGGTGCGGCTGCGCACCGACCCCGGGATCGAGCACGCGGTGCTGCCCGCCGGAGTCGCCGCGACCGGGTACCGGGTCGTGCAGGAAGCTCTGACGAACGTGCGCCGGCATGCCCCCGGCGCCGCGACGGTGGAGGTGGAGCTGTACATGCGCGACGAGCATCTGCAGGTGACGGTGCGAAACGACGGCGTCGGGCCGGACCGTCCGCTGCCCGGCGCCGGCGGGTTCGGCACCGGGGGCGGATTCGGCCTGGCCGGGATGGGTGAGCGGGTCGCGGCGTTGGACGGGGTGCTGCAGGCCGGCCCGACCGGCCCGGGCGTCTGGACGGTCGCGGCACGGCTGCCGATCGGGACCGGCTCGTGACGATCCGGGTGCTGCTGGCCGACGACCAGGAGATGGTGCGCACCGGCTTCCGGCTGATCCTCGGTGCCGAGGAGGGCATCGAGGTCGTCGGGGAGGCCGGGACCGGCACCGACGCCGTCGTCCGGGCCCGCGCGCTGCGGCCCGACGTGGTGCTGATGGACATCCGGATGCCGGAGCTGGACGGGCTGGAGGCCACGACGGCCCTGGCCGCGGACGCGTCCCCGCCGCGGATCGTCGTCGTCACCACGTTCGACGACGACGAGTACGTCTACGGCGCGCTGCGCGCCGGCGCCTGCGGGTTCCTGCTCAAGGACGCCGGCCCGCGGCTGCTGGTCGAGGCCGTGCGCGCCGCCGCGGCCGGGGACGCGCTGGTCTCGCCGTCGATCACGGTGCGGCTGCTGGAACGCCTCACCGCGCCCCGGCCGACCCGCGGTGTGAGCGACTCGCTGTCACCGCGCGAGCTCGACGTCGTGCGCTCGGTGGCCCGTGGGCGGACGAACAACGAGATCGCCGCGGACCTGTTCGTGTCGCTGTCCACGGTCAAGACGCACATGGGCAACATCCACACCAAGCTCGACGCGCGCAACCGCGTCGAGGTCGCGGCGTGGGCGTGGGAGAACCGGGTGTCCTGACCGGGGCTACCCCCGCTCGACGTCCTCCGCGTGCTGGGTGGCCGGGTCCCAGGAGCGGCCCGGGTCGCCCCACGCGTTGCGCTTGAGCATCTTCTTCGCCGCGCGCTGGTTACGGCCCATCAGCCGGTCCAGGTAGATCAGCCCGTCCAGGTGGTCCACCTCGTGCTGCAGGCAGCGGGCGAAGAAGCCCTTCCCCTCGACGTCGACCGGCTCGCCCTCGAGGTCGGTGCCGGTGACCCGGGCCCACTCCGCGCGCCCGGTCGAGAAGCTCTCGTCGGGCACCGACAGGCAGCCCTCCTGGTCGTCGTCCGGGTCCGGCATGGTCTCCGGCCGAGCCGTCGTCTCCAGCACCGGGTTGATCACCAGCCCGCGTCGGATCGTGCGGGACTCCTCGTCCGGACAGGCGTAGACGAACATCCGCAGGTCCACGCCCACCTGGTTCGCGGCCAGCCCGACCCCGTTCGCGGCGGCCATCGTCTCGATCATGTCGGCCGCCAGCTGCCGGACCGTGTCGTCGACCGTCTCGACGGGTCGGGTCGGGTTGTGCAGCAGGGGGTCACCGACGATGCGGATGGGCAGAACCGACACCGATCGATCCTACGACCGCAGGATTCACTCCCGGGTGGCGCGTCGCGGGGGCTGGTTGTCGGTGCCCCGTGGTTCAATGTCCCCCGCGAATGACAGCCGTGTCATTCCGTGCAGGACATCGTCGATCGGCCGCGCGAGGAGCGTGATGGAGTCCGCTGAGACCGCTGCGGAACGCCGCGGAGCACACCGCTCCGCCGCCGGCCCCCGTGAGCTCGACCGTCGCGAACGCGAGATCCTCGCGTTCGAGGGTCAGTGGTGGAAGTACGCAGGGGCCAAGGAACAGGCCGTCCGCGAGCTGTTCGACATGTCCGCCACCCGCTACTACCAGGTGTTGAACGCGTTGGTCGACAAGCCCGAGGCGCTGGCGGTGGACCCGCTGCTGGTCAAGCGCCTGCGCCGGCTGCGCACCAGTCGTCAGCGCACGCGCGCCGCCCGTCGTCTCGGCATCGAGCCCTGAGGCGATGACATGCCGGTCCTGCGTGTGAGGCCATCCCGAGCGACGGTTCCGCGCCGTTCGTGCCCGATCCGGAGGTTGCCGTGACAGGTCCCAGTTCCCCCGGCGGCAGCTCGCCATTGAAGGTGGCCGGCATCGCGCTGATCGGCGTCGGCGCGCTGGCCGGCGTCGTCGGCGTGTTCGGCCTGACCGGCCTCGGTGGCGGCGGTGACGAGAACTCCTCGGCCGCGCCGCCGAGTGCCTCCGCAGCCCCGAACGCCGCCCCGGCCCCGCCGGCCGGCGGCGAACCCGGCGCGAACGACGCCGGTGGTGCGGGGACCGCGCCCGGTGCGCCCGGAGCAGGTGGCACCGGCGGGGCGAACGGCTCCGGTGCGGGCGGTGGCCCGGGTGCCCCGGGCGCCGATGGCACGTCGCCGCTCACCCCGGGTGCGCCCGGGACCCCCGGTGCGCCGGGCACCCCCGGCGCTCCGCCGGCTGCCGCGGGCGGTGCCGGTGCCCCCGGCGCCGCGGGTGGTGCCGGTGCGACCGGTGGCGACCGCGCCGCGGCCGAGGGTGGGCCCGCCGGGCCGGCCGCCGCGGCCCGTCCGGTGGTGCGCGTCTACAACAACAGCACGATCAAGGGCCTGGCCGAGAAGGCCGCCGAGGAGTTCCGCCGCGCGGGCTGGACCGTGTCGGCGGTGCAGAACTACCCGCAGGGCGTCATCCCGGCCACCACCGTCTACTACCGGCAGGGCACCGCCGAGAAGGCGGCCGCGGACGAGATGGCCCACAAGTGGGGGATGCGCTCGGAGGCCCGCTTCGACGGCATCCAGGACGCCGACCCGGGGATCATCGTGATCATCACCAAGGACTTCAAGGCGACCTGACCCCGAGACTCCGCTCCCCAGCGCGCGAACGGCCCCGGACCACTGGTCCGGGGCCGTCGTCGCGCCGGGCCGAGAGGTCCGCTCGGGCGGCCCGGGGGGACGAGGGGTCCGCTCGCGCGGCCCGGGTGGACGAGGGTCCGCTCGTGCGGCCCGGGTGGACGAGGGGTCCGCTCGCGCAGGCCGGCGGGGGTGGGGTGTCAGGCGCGCTTGTCGGCGTAGGACTGCAGGGCCGCTACCTGCGCCGGGTCCAGGGAGGGGCCGACCGCGGTGCGGGCCGCGGCCAGGTGCGCCGCGGTCACCTCGGCCGCGTCCAACGACTCGCGCATCGCGGTCAGCGCGGCCTCGCGCAGCACCGCGGTGCAGTCCGCCGCCGAGTAGCCCTCGAGGTCCGCGGCCAGCGCGGGCAGGTCGACGTCGTCGGCCAGCGGGATGTTGCGCCCGGACGCGCGCAGGATGTCTTCGCGCGCCTCGGCGTCCGGCGGCGGGACGAACACCAGACGCTCCAGACGTCCCGGGCGCAACAGGGCCGGATCCACCAGCTCCGGTCGGTTCGTCGCCCCGACGACGACGACCTCGCGCAGCGGCGTCGCCCCGTCCAGCTCGGTGAGCAGCGCGGCCACCACGCGGTCGGCCACGCCGGAGTCGGTGGAACCACCGCGGCGCGGGGCCAGCGCGTCCACCTCGTCGAGGAACAACAGCGACGGTGCGGCCTCGGCGGCCCGGCGGAACAGCTCGCGCACCGCGCGCTCGGACTCGCCGACGTACTTGTCGAGCAGCTCCGCACCCTTGACCGCGAACACGTTGAGGTTCCCGGTGCCGGCCAGCGCGCGCAGCAGGAACGTCTTGCCGCCGCCGGGCGGGCCGTAGAGCAGCACCCCGCGCGGGGCGTCGACACCGAGACGGGCGAACGAGTCCGGGTAGCGCAGCGGCCACAGCACGGCCTCGGTCAGGGCCTGCTTGACCTCGGTCATGTCCCCGACGTCGTCCAGGGTGATCCCGCCGCTGCCCAGGGTGCCGCTGTCGGACAACGAGATCGGACGGACCGAGCCGACGGCGTCGAGCAGGTCCTGCTGGCGCACTCGCGGGCCGGGGTCCTCGCCCTCGG
>JAKDNL010000427.1 GCA_030451825.1 Pseudonocardia sp.
CCCCTGGCGGCGGGGGGGCGGCGGGCCGGGGCGACCCCCCCCCCCCCCCGCCCCCCCCCCCCACGGGGGTGTTAGACGGGGGTGGCGGCGCGGCGGGCGTGCGGTAGCCAGGCGAACGGGTCGTCGCCGGTGGCCTTGTACTCCAGGCCGATCCGGCCGGTGTAGCCCGCGGCGGCGAGCCGGTCGAGCTGGGCGGGGAGGGGGAGGTTCCCGGTCCCCGGTTTCCCGCGGCCCGGCGCGTCGGCGATCTGGACGTGCCCGATCCGCGCGGCGTGGGCGTCGATCGCGGCGTCGGCGTCGTCGCCGTTGACGGCCAGGTGGTACAGGTCGGCGAGCAGGCGGAGCGAGTCCACGCCGTGCTCGTCGCGCACCCGGTCCAGTACGGCGACCGCGTCCGCGGCCGTGCGCAGCGGGTAGGCCGGGGCGCCGCTGACCGGCTCGAGGAGCACCACCGCCCCCACCCCGGCGGCAGCACGCCCGGCCGCGGCCAGGTTCGCCGCGGCGAGCGTGTCCTGCTCCTCGGCGACGATGCCCTCGACCCGGTTGCCGTAGAGCGCGTTGTACCCGGTCGTGCCGAGCTGGGCGCCGATACCGACGGCCACGTCGATGTTGTCGACGAACTCGGCGGAGCGGCGCGGGTCGGACAGCAGTCCCCGGTCGCCGCCGGGCATGTCCCCGGCCGCGAAGTTCAGGCCGGTCAGGGTCACGCCGGCGTCGCGCACGGCACGGACGAACCCGTCGATCTCACGGTCGGCAGGGACCACGTCGGCGAAGGGCCACCAGAACTCGACGGCGTCGAAGCCGGCGTCGCGGGCGGCCTGCGGGCGCTCGAGCAGCGGCAGGTCGGTGAGCAGGATCGAACAGTTCACGGTCCAGGACGGCGAGGTCATGATGGTTCCTTCTACTCAGGGTCGATGTTCGCTTCGCAGGCTCCGCGCGGGGTCGATGTTCGCTTCGCAGGCTCCGCTCAGGCGTCCGGATCGGGCAGGCCGCGGTAGCCGCGCCAGCCGCCGAACGAGGTGATGTCGGTGAGCTCGGCGGCCTGGGCCTCGAGGACCCCGGGCCGCAGGCCGACGGCGAGCACGGAGCGCCCGTCGTCGAGGGCGATCACGGTGAGCTCGAGCTCGGGCGGCTCGTCGGGCAGGAACTCGGTGCGGATGCTGTCCAACGACACGTCGTAGAGCTCGCCGGTGACGGCACCGCCGCCGTCGTCTTCGCCGGTGAGCAGCAATGCAGGGAACGCGTCGCGGACCGAGAACATCCGGTAGAGCGGGGCGGTGGTGACCGCACCGAGGAACGGGTGCGCGGAGACGTTGTCGTGCAGGCGCCCGCCACGCATCGCGTCTCCCGAGCAGAACAGACCGGGCATCGTCGACTCCCGTCTACTTCGAATACTTCCGCAATGCGGAAGTCCGGTTTCGTTGTGCGAGAATTCTGACCACGCCTGGCGAAGGCTGTCAAGGTTTGCGACGGACCGACTCCGATCCCGCCGACCCCTTGACGACGCTGTGAAGCCGCTCATATCGTTCTTCCACGAAGCAGTAGACGTTTTCCGCATCGTGAAACGAGGACCCAATGACGGGATCCGCACTGTCTCGCACGCCGGTCGAACCGGACGCCACCCCGGAACCGGCCGAGCGGGTACCGGATGCGGGCGCGGGGACGCTGAGCCCGCGCCTCTACAACCGGGACCTGGCCCCCACCCGGACCACCGGACGTCGCTGGGGCGGCTACAACATCTTCACGTTGTGGGCCAGCGACGTGCACAGCCTCGGGAACTACGGGTTCGTGCTGGGCCTGTTCGCGCTGGGCAGGGGGCCTGGCAGATCGTGGTCGCGCTGGGCATCGGCGCGGCGCTGCTGTTCGTGATGCTCACGGTGTCGGGCTACATGGGACACCGCACCGGCGTCCCGTTCCCGGTGATGAGCAGGATCAGCTTCGGCATCCGGGGGGCGCAGATCCCCGCGCTGGTCCGTGGCGTGGTCGCGATCGCCTGGTTCGGCATCCAGACCTACCTGGCCACGAAGGTCCCGTCCGTCATGGTGATCGCCCTGGCGCCGGGCGCGGCCTCGCTGGAGGGGACCTCGTTCCTCGGCCTGTCCGTGCTGGGCTGGATCTGCTTCGTCGCACTGTGGATCGTCCAGGTCGCGATCATGCTCTACGGGATGGACGGCATCCGTCGCTACGAGGCGTTCGCCGGCCCGATCGTGCTGTTCACGCTGCTCGCGCTCGCGGTGTGGATGCTCGTGCAGGTCGGTGGCTCGATCGCGTTCTCGATCCCGGATCCGCTCACCGGCGGCGAGATGTGGCTGCACATCCTGGGCGGGGCCTCGCTGTGGGGCGTCATCTACGGCACGTTCCTGCTGAACTTCTGCGACTTCACCCGCTCCGCCCCGACCCGGCGCGCGATCGTGCGCGGCAACTTCTGGGGCATCCCGCTCAACATCCTGTTCTTCGGCGTGATCGCGGTGGTGCTGGCCGGCGGCCAGTTCCGGATCGACGGCCGGGTGATCAGCAGTCCGACCGACGTGGTGAACACGATCCCGGACACGTTCCTGCTCGTCGCGGCGTCCGCGGCCCTGCTGGTGCTGACCGTGGCGGTGAACCTGATGGCCAACTTCGTCGCGCCCTCCTATGCGCTGGCCAACCTGTTCCCGAGGGTCCTGACGTTCCGGCGGGCCGGTGTGGTCAGCGCCGCGATCGGGCTGGCGATCCTGCCCTGGAACCTCTACGACAACCCGGTCGTGATCGTCTACTTCCTGGGTGTCCTCGGCGCGCTGTTCGGGATCGTGGCCGCCGACTACTGGCTGGTCCGCCGCGGGCGGATCGACGTGCCGGCGCTCTACAGCGACGACCCTGCCGGCCCGTACCACTACCGGCGGGGGGTGAACCCGCGTGCGGTGGGCGCGTTCCTGCCCTCGGCCGCGGTGGCGGTGGCGGTCGCGTTGGTGCCGGGGAGCAGGATCCGGAGCGTGCCGTCGAGGCCGTGGTGGAGCAGTCCGTCGCCGCCGGGCGCGACAACCGGGCCGAGGTGATCTGCCCGGGCTGCGGCGGCATGGCCGGCCTGGACGACGCCGTGCGGACACGGGCCGAGGTGCCGGTCGTGGACGGGGTGAGCGCCGCCGTCACCGTCGCCGAGTCCCTGGTGCGGCTGGGCCTGAGCACGTCCAAGGTGCGCACCTACGCGACGCCACGGAAAAAGTCGATCACCGGCTGGCCGCTGAGCGGCGGCCCGGCAGAGGGGAACCGATCGTGAGCGAGGACCACACCTACGACCTGGTCGTGCGCGGCCGGCGGATCATGACCACGGCCGGTGAGGTCGCACGCGAGGTCGGCGTGCGCGACGGGCGGGTGGTGGCGATCGAGCCGCTGGGCAACGGCCTCGACGGTGCCGGGGTGCTGGAGCTGGCCGACGACGAGGTGCTGCTGCCCGGGCTGGTGGACACCCACGTGCACGTCAACGAGCCGGGCCGGACCGAGTGGGAGGGCTTCGCCTCGGCCACCCGCGCCGCGGCGGCCGGCGGCGTCACCACGATCGTCGACATGCCGCTCAACAGCATCCCGCCGACGGTCGACACCGCCGCACTGGAGGTGAAGCGCAAGGTCGCGGCGGAGAAGGCATTCGTCGACGTCGGGTTCTGGGGCGGCGCGGTGCCGGGCAACGTGGGCGCCCTGCGGGGGCTGCACGACGAGGGCGTGTTCGGGTTCAAGTGCTTCCTGCTGCACTCCGGCGTCGACGAGTTCCCGCCGCTGGACGCGGACGAGATGGAACGCGACATGGCCGAGCTGGCCACGTTCGACGCGGTGATGATCGTGCACGCGGAGGACTCGCGGGCGATCGACCACGCGCCGTCGGCGTCCGGGACGCGGTACGCCTCGTTCCTGGCCTCGCGCCCGCGCGGCGCGGAGAACCTGGCCATCGCCGAGGTGATCGAGCGGGCCCGATGGACCGGGGCGCGGGCGCACGTGCTGCACGTGTCGTCGTCGGACGCGCTGCCGATGCTGGCCACCGCGCGCCGCGACGGGGTCCGGATCACGGCCGAGACCTGCCCGCACTACCTCACGCTGATCGCCGAGGAGATCGCGGACGGGGCGACCACGCACAAGTGCTGCCCGCCGATCCGGGAGGCCTCGAACCGGGAGCTGCTCTGGGCGGGTCTGGTGGACGGCACGATCGACTGCATCGTCTCCGACCACTCGCCCAGCACCGCCGAGCTCAAGCTGCTGGACAGCTCCGCTCCCTCCGGGGGCGACTTCGGGCTGGCCTGGGGCGGGGTGTCGTCGTTGCAGCTGGGGCTCTCGCTCGTGTGGACCGAGGCCCGCCGGCGCGGGATCGGGCTGGAGCGGGTCGTCGAGTGGATGGCGACACGCCCGGCCGAGCTGGTCCGGCTGACCGGCAAGGGGCGGGTGGCGCTGGGCTTCGACGCGGACTTCGCGGTGTTCGCCCCGGACGACGCGTTCGTCGTCGACGCCTCCCGGCTGCTGCACAAGAACCCGGTCACCGCCTACGCGGGGCGCGCGCTGGCCGGATCGGTGCGGCGCACGTTCCTGGCCGGCAGCGAGATCGGCGGCCCCGGGGTGGTGGACCCGGCGCCGCGCGGGCGGTTGCTGCGGCGCGGTGGCGTCGAACCCAACCGGGTCGAGCCTGCGCCGCGATCCGACGAGAACGGATAGAGTTTCACCATGCGGAAGTCTGATACCGAGGCGGACGGGCCCACCGACGGCACCGTCGCCCGCTCGAGCACGGTGCAGTCCGTCGAGCGTGCCATCGACCTGCTGGAGGCGATGGCCGACGCCGGCGGGATGGCCGGTCTCTCGCACCTGGCCGCGACGTCCGGGTTGCCCCTGCCGACGATCCACCGCCTGGTCCGCACGCTGGCCGGGCGCGGCTACGTGCGCCAGGAGTCGTCCCGGGAGTACGCGCTGGGCCCCCGCCTGGTCCGGCTCGGGGACACCGCGGGACGGCTGGTGGGGGTGTGGGCGCGTCCGCAGCTGGCGTCGCTGGTCGACTCGCTGGGCGAGAGCGCGAACCTGGCGTTGATGGAGGGTTCGCAGGTCGTCTACGTCGCCCAGGCGCCGGGCCGACACTCGATGCGGATGTTCACCGAGGTCGGCAGGCGGGTGTCGCCGCACTGCACGGCCGTCGGGAAGGCGTTGCTGGCCCGGATGTCACCGGAGCGGGTGGCCGAGATCCTGCGGCACACCGACATGCTCGCCCACACCGAGTACACGATCACCGACCGGGCGGTCTACGAGCGCGAGCTGGACCGGGTCCGCGCGGCCGGGTACGCCCTCGACGAGGGGGAGCAGGAGGTCGGCGTCCGCTGTGTCGCCGTCGCACTGGACGGGCCGCTGCCCGCGGCGGTCTCGATCTCCGGTCCGACCACCCGGATGACCGACGCCCTGGTCGACGCCGCGGTGCCGCAGCTGCAGGCCGCGGCCGACGCACTGGTCGCGGAGCTGGCCCGGCAGGACAACTCGGCCACCGCCTGAGCGTGGTTCGGGGCGGCGTCGCCGCGTGTCGCGTCACGGGGCGTCCCCGTATCGGGACGTCTCCGGATTGTCCGCAGCCTCGCGCTGCCTCGCCTGCTCGAGCATGGCCAGCAGCACGATGACGTTCTTCGCCCGGTTCGCGATCCGCCACACGTCACACGGCCAGGAGATCGGCGCCTCGTATCTGGCGGAGCACGGCAGGCAGTGCTCAGCAACCTGGTCCGAGACGTGCTCCCCGAGCGCCAGTGCACACTCTTCCGGGTGTCTCACCGGGTGGTGGACGGCGATGATGTCGTCCTCGGGGCGCGGTGGCCGGTCGTGGATCTGCACGCCCCGCTCGGTGAACTCGACGAAGGGCATACCCGACGTGCTCATCCGGTGTTGTCCTGGAGTGCTGTGTCCCGGAGCTTCTCGGCCTGCTCGGCGATGCCGCGGATCTGGCACGGCCAGCGGTGACGGCCCGACTGGGGTCCGGGACAGGCCTTGCAGTAGCCGCCACCGTCGTCGATGTGCTGCTCCAACAGGTGGTCGAGCAGGCCGGGCGTGCGCAGGAAGAACTGGAGGTCGTCGACGGTCAGTGGCGGCATCACGTCGGACCTCTGCGTTCTCGTCCCGCCTCACGTCCTGCGTTCACCGGCACCGGACCCGCATATGGCCTCGTCATCAACCGAACTCCCAACTGGTCCCCCGAGGTCTGGGCGGTTGCACCTGCCGAGCCTCAGCTCATGTGGGGTCTGTGCCCCGCGTCGCGCTGCGCCCTACCCCTGGCTGG
>JAKDNL010000428.1 GCA_030451825.1 Pseudonocardia sp.
TGGAACGTGCCGGTCAGGATGGAGATGTAGCTGATCCCGGCGGCGAAGCTGGCGAACTTGCCGATGCTGCGGTCCAGGGTCTGGCTGTAGCCGAAGTCGGCCAGGCCGTCGTCCGGACCTCCGCCCGCTTTCGAACCCGGCGGGGGCGCCTCGGTACTGCTCATCGCATTTCCTCCCGTATCCGTGGGACACAGTTCAACCCGAGCTGACGCTCGCTCCGCTAGCTCCGTTCGGTGAACCAGCGCTGGGGCTCCGGCGCGGTGTTCTGCCAGATGTGCTTGAGCTCCTGGTACTCGGCCAGGCCGGTGGGGCCGAGCTCACGGCCGTTGCCGGAGCGACCCATCCCGCCCCACTCCGCGCCGGGGAAGTACGGGTGGAAGTCGTTGATCCAGACGGTGCCGTGCCGCAGCGCGGAGGCCACCCGCTGGGCGCGGCCCATGTCCGCGGTGAACACCGCTCCGGCCAGGCCGTAGTCGGTGTCGTTGCCGAGCTCGACCGCGCCCGCCTCGTCGTGGAACCGCTCCACGGTCAGGATCGGGCCGAACGTCTCCTCGCGGATCACCCGCATGTCCCGGGTGACGCCGGTCAGCACGGTCGGTCGGTAGAAGTAGCCCTTCTCGAGCCCCGGGTCGTCCGGGCGGCACCCGCCGCAGCGCACGGTCGCGCCCTCGGCCTTCGCGGACTCCACGAACGCCTCGATCTTTCCCAGGTGCGCCGCCGAGACCAGCGGACCGACCTCGACGCCGTCGTCGAGGCCGTTGCCGAGGCGGATCCGCCCGGCCCGGCGCACGATCTCGTCGACGAGCCGGTCGTGCAGCGAGTCCTCGACGATCAGCCGCGCGCCGGCCGAGCAGACCTGCCCGGAGTGCAGGAACACCGCGAGCATCGCGTAGTCCACGGCCAGCTCGAAGTCGGTGTCCGCGAAGATGATGTTGGGGTTCTTCCCGCCCAGCTCGACCGCGGTGCGCTTCACGGTCTCCGCCGAGGCGCGGATGATCGTCTGCCCGGTGCTCAGCCCGCCGGTGAAGCTGATCATGTCGACGGACCGGTGCTCGGTCAGCGGCGCGCCGACCGACGGCCCATCGCCGAGCAGGATGTTCACCACGCCGGCCGGGATGCCGGCCTCCTCGCACAGCGTCACCAGGTGGATCGACGTCAGCGGGGTGACCTCGCTGGGTTTGATCACCATCGTGTTGCCGGCGGCGACGGCGGGCGCGACCTTCCAGGACAGCTGCAGCAGCGGGTAGTTCCAGGGCGTGATCAGCACGCACACCCCGACCGGCTCGTGCACGATCCGGGACACGACGCCCGGCTGCCCGGTGTCCACGATCCGCCCGGCGTCCTTGTCTGCCAGCCCGGCGTAGTAGCGGAACACGGCGGTGACGTCGTCGACGTCGATCCGACTCTCGGCCAGCGTCTTGCCGGTGTCGAGGGTCTCCAGGCGCGCGATCTCCTCCTTGTCGCGGACCAGGAGCTCGGCGATCCGGCCCAGGATCGCGCCGCGCTCACCGGCCGACGTCGACCGCCACGGCCCGGAGTCGAACGCGGTGCGGGCGGCGGCGACGGCCCGCTCGACGTCGTCCGGGCCCGCCTGGTCGACCTCGGCCACGACACTCGCGTCGAATGGGTTGATGACGGGAGCGGTTCCACCCGACCCGGAGGTCCAGGTTCCGTTGATGTAGAGACTCGGCACCGGGGAACTGTCTACCCGGCAACGCTGCAGCGCAAGGCACGTACGCGGACGAGTGGCATCTGCCATCGAACGCCCCATCCGGACAGCGGCGAGCGGCGGAACCGGCCCGCGACGCGGCCGAGCTGCCGCGTTATGGTTGCGCTATGAGCAACCCGGAGCGCACGCGGGAGAGCGGTGTCCAGTCGGTGGACCGGGCGATCAGCGTGCTGGAGATCCTCGCGCGCCGCGGTGAGGCCGGGGTGAGCGAGCTCGCCGCCGAGCTCGAGGTGCACAAGTCGACGGCGTTCCGGCTCCTCGGGGCCCTGGAGGGACGCGGGCTGGCCGAGCAGATCGGCGACCGCGGCAAGTACCGGCTCGGCTTCGGGCTGATCCCGCTGGCCGGGCGGGTCTCCGAGCGCCTCGAGGTCACCCAGCAGGCCCGGTCGATGTGCGAGCAGCTGGCCTCGGAGCTCGGTGAGACCGTCAACCTCGCGATCCTGGACCAGGGCGTCGCGGTGAACGTCGACCAGGCGCGCGGCCCGTCGACCGTGACCACCTACAACTGGCTGGGCCGGATCACGCCGCTGCACAGCACGTCGAGTGGCAAGGTGCTGCTCGCCGCCGCGGAGCCCGAGGATCGGGAGAAGCTGCTGGTCGACCTCGAGCGGACCACCCCGCGCACGCTGGTCGCCCCCGCCAAGCTGGCCGCCGAGCTGGACGGCGTCACGACCCAGGGCTTCGCCTGGGCACTGGAGGAGTACGAGGTCGGCCTGAACGCGGTGGCCGCGCCGATCCGCGACCACGCGGGCTCGGTCGTCGCAGCGCTGTCCGTGTCCGGGCCGGCCTACCGGCTGCCGCCGGACCGGATCGAGGCGATCACTCCGGACGTCGTCGCCGGCGCCATGGAGATCAGCCGCCGGATGGGGCACTGGGTGCACTGACCTCGCGCCGTGCGCAACAACGGCGGGTCAGAGCCGTTCGAGGACCGGCGGCAGGAGCCGCTCCACCTCGTCGCCGAGCCGCTCGAACTCGCGGCGCAGGAACGGAGCGGCCAGCTTCAGCAGACCCTTGAACCTGAGGTCCGCGTGGTAGGTGACCTTCGTGGCGCCGTCGTCCGAAGGTTCCACGCGGATGTCGCTGGTCGCGGTGACCGTCGGGTTCTCGCCGACGAACGTCAGCCGCGACGGTGTCCGGCTGACCAGCTGGTAGTTCAGCTCGGTCTCCCGGCCGTTGAACACCGACACGTTGCGCCAGGTGCTCCCGACCTCGACCGGACCGCCGTCGTCGGAACGGGTGCAGGATCTCGTTCCCGAATCCCAGACCTCCGCGTGCCCGAAGTCGGCGAGGTAGCCGATGACGGTCTCGACGGGTGTCGACACCGACATCTCGCGCTGCACGCTGACCACCTGCGCTCCTCTCGGCCGGTTCCCCGGCCCTCGATCGGCCCCGGTGTTCGCGGACCGCCATATGATGACGCGCGCGAGCGCGGCCGGCCAGATGATCTCACGCCCACCCGGTGGCGGGGAGAAGCGACGGGAGATCGTGACCGTTCGGTCACGGGTGCGACCGGTCCCCCGCGTTCACCCACGGTGCGGCGCACCCGGCTGAGACCCTCCCTTCCGTCAACGACGGCGACCGCAGGAGGGCGCGGCGATGGCGGACATTCGGGTGGACCCGACGGATCTGGACGCGGCGGGGGCCGCGCTGGGGCAGGTCGGCGGGGACGTCACGGCGTCGGCACGAGCATCCGGGCCGGCGCTCACCCCGCAGCCTGCCTGGGACCCCGGCTTCGACTCGGTCGCCGCCGGCGCCACGCTCGCGGAGGCGGGTCTGGACGCCGTCCGTCGCCTGGGAGCCGACGTCGACGCCTGCGCCGCGGCGATGCGCGCCTGCGCCGCCGCGTGGGCCGCCTCCGACGATGCCGTCGCCGAGACGCTGCGGGCGAGCTGATGCCGACGTTCGCCGAGCTCGCCGAGACCGACCCGACGCAGTGGCTGGCGCAGGCCCGCGGTTGGGAGCGTCTCGGCCGCGACCTCGGCGCTCAGGCCGGCCGTCTGGACGCCGCGTTCGCGCCCCTGCAGGGTTCCTGGGCGGGTGGTGACGCCCGAGCGGCGCACGCGAGCCGGGACCGGCTGCGGACCGAGCTGACCGCGGCCGCCGACCGCAGCGCGGAGGCCGCGGAGGTTCTCGGCCGGCACGCCGGCGCCGTGCTGGCCGCGCAGAAGCGGCTGCTCGACGCCGTGCTCAGCGCCAACCCGGCCACCACCGAAGTCGGCTCCGACGGCGCGGTCACGCCGCGGCGCCAGATGGTGGTGCCGCCGTTCCTGCTCCTCGTGGTCGGGCTGCGGTCCTTCCTGGGCGACCTGAACCGGATCCCCCGGGAGATCTCCGCCGCACTGGACGACGCCGCGCGCTCCGACCGGGAGACCGCGGCGGCGCTGGCGGCACTGGCCCCAGCCGGGCCGTCGGCGCTCGTGACGGCCACGGCACCACCCGAACCGGGCACCTCCCCGGCCGGCGTCCGGGACTGGTGGAACTCCCTGACCCCGACCGCACGGGACCGCGTCGTCGCCGAGCACCCGGACCGGGTCGGCGCGCTGGACGGCATTCCGGCGCAGGCCCGGGACACCGCCAACCGCCTGCGACTCGACGCGGAGCGCGCCCAGCTGCTGCGCCGCCGCACGCGTCTGCGGGAGCGGGGCGACGGCGCGGCGGCCGGGCACGTCGACGAGCTGCTGCGCGGGATCGATGCGCTCGGACGCCGGCTGCGGGCCGGCGACCCGCCGGCGTTGCTGCTGGGCTTCGACACCGAGGGTCCCGGGCACGCGATCGTCGCGGCCGGGAACCCGGACGACGCCGACAACGTCGTCACCTACGTCCCCGGCACCGCCGCCCGGCTCGGAACGGTCGAGGCGGACCTGGGGCGTGCGGATGCGACGGTGGCCGCCGCCCGGGCCGCCGATCCGCGGGCCGCCACCGCCGCCGTCACCTGGCTCGGCTACGACACACCGCCGGACCTGGTCCGGGCCGCGACCACCGGGTACGCCACGCAGGCCGCCGAGCCGCTGGCCCGCTTCCAGGACGGGCTGCGCGTGACGCACCAGGGACCGCGGGCGCACCAGACGCTGGTCGGGCACAGCTACGGCTCGACTGTCGCCGGATACGCCGCGCGACGCGGCGGGCCGGTGGCCGACGAGCTCGTGCTGGTGGCCAGCCCGGGGGCGGGCACCCGCCACGGTGCGGCCGACCTGCAGATGGACCCCGCGCACGTGTGGGCGACGACGGCCGCGAACGATCCGATCAACGACTTCGCGCGGACCGATCTGATGGGCACGTCGGCGCCGTTCGCCGAGCGGGCGATGCTCGTGCACGGCCTGGACCCGGTCCATCCGGCGTTCGGGGCCCGGGTCTTCGCCTCGGACCCCGGGTCCCTGCTGCCCCGGCCGGACGATCCGGCGACGCCGGCGGACGAGTCGGCACCGATCGCGGCGCACAGCCAGTACTGGGACGAGGGGTCGCGGTCCCGGGATGCGCTCGGCCGGATCGCCGTCGGGCAGGCCCCGCTCGGCTGACGGCGCACGCCGGTCGCCGCTTCGGTGGCACCGGCCGTCGGCTGTACCGGGACGACCGCCCGGCCAGGGCGACGGGTAGAAGGCCTGTTCAGGCTAGGCTTAGTCGTCGCTTTCAGGGCGACTATGCGTGAGGCCGTGACGTACCCGGACAGAAGGATCCACTCGTGACCGAGAGCAAGCCCGCACGACGGACGGGAAGACCGCCGCTGACCGATCGGGCGACTTTGCTGGCTGCCGCCCGGGAGATCGGCCTCGCGTCGCTCACCGTCGGCGCGGTCACGTCCCGTGTCGGGGTCAAGTACTCGACGTTCTACCGGCACTTCCCCAGCCTGGAAGCGCTGATGACGGCGGTGGTCGACGAGATCTATGCGGAGGCCGACCTCCCCGATCCGCACGGCCGGTGGCAGGACTACGTCGTCGAGGTGGCCGGCGCCCTGTTCGAGCAACTGGTCGAGCACCCGGGCCTGGCCCTGACGGTGGTCCGGCTGCCCGCGCTCCCGGAGCGGACCGTCGAGGCCTACCGGCGCCTCACCGACAGCCTCGTCGCCGCCGGGTTCGATCCGGACGAGGCCGTGCTCGGCGCGACGACGATCCTCGAGGTGGTCATGGTTCCGTGGCTCACCACCTCGGACGCGGGCGCGAGCAAGCAGGATCGGGAGTCGCAGATCAGATCCACCTCCGAGCCGCTCGACCCCCAGGTGCGGGCCGCGGGTGTCGGCGTGGTCGACGACCCGCCGCGCCGGTGGACGATGCGCAAGGTCGAGCTGCTGATCAAGGGCTTGGAGACGTCGATGTCGCGGGTGGCGACCCCGAGCCGGGTCGCCGGCGCCTGATCCGGGGACTGTGTAACTGGCGACGCGGCGACAGGCGACGGGCCCCTGGCTGCCCGCGCGGCCACCCCGGTACCGCAGTCGCTGCCGTTCGCGCCGGCCGGTGCGCGACTCCAGCAGTGACGCGTCCTTGGTGATCGGCGGATCGGTCCCGATCGTGGCCGTTCCCGGCCTCGATCGGGACCCG
>JAKDNL010000030.1 GCA_030451825.1 Pseudonocardia sp.
AGGGCGTCGACGAGCCCGGTGGCCGCGTCCGACCAGGTCGCCCGCGGTGTGCGGACGCCCTCGGCGAGCGCCCGCTCCCGCTCGGCGAGCATCTGGACCATGAGGTGACGGCCGATGTCGCCGCGTTCGAGGAGGACCTCGGCCGGCAGGGCGGGCAGGCAGGCTTCGAGGCCGTCGACGATGCGCCGCAGGGCCGGTGAGGTCATGGCGACCTCGCTCATGATCTCCCGCAGCGCCGGGTCGGTCATGACCTGCGCGCCGAAGCGGGCCCACCAGGTCGGGTGGCCCAGCTCGGCGAGGTGCTCGGTGCTGGGACGCACCAGGCAGTCGAGCCAGTCGCGGACCTGCGTGCTGCCCCCCACGGCGTCGACCATCTCGTCGCGTCGGTGCTCGACCTGGTCGGAGTGCCGGGCGGCGATGGCGCGCACGAGGTCGGTCTTGGTGCCGAAGTGGTAGCCGACGACGGCGGTGTTGCCCTGGCCGGCGGCCTCGGCGACGGCCCGGTTGGACACCGCGTACACGCCGAACTCGGCGAAGAGTTGCTCGGCGGCGGAAAGGATCCGCTCGCGGGTGAGCGTGCTGCGGTCGGTCCGCGCTTTGGCCGGCATTGTTGCCACCTCCTCCGGCGCCACGTCCGGGGCGCCGTAGGGCCTAGTCAACCCCCCGACCGTGCACAAGTCAAACAGTTGATTTATATTGAGTAGCGATCCCACCTGACCCGCTCAGGGGAGTGCCCATGTCGTCCCATGCACCCGCGACCGGCTCCGGCACGGAGCGCTCTCGTGCCCCGGCCCTCGTGGCGGTGCTGGCGCTGGCCGGGATCGTGGTCTCGTTGCAGCAGACCACCGTCGTCCCCCTGATCCCGCAGTTCCCGCACCTGCTCAACGCCGCGGCCTCCGACACGACCTGGATCGTCACGGCCACGCTGCTCGCCTCGGCGGTCGCCACCCCGGTGGTCGGGCGGCTCGCCGACATGTTCGGCAAGCGCCGGATGCTCCTGCTCTGCGTGGTCATCCTCGTGATCGGCTCGGCGATCAGCGCCTCCAGCGACACGCTGACGCCGCTGATCGTCGGCCGGGCGCTGCAGGGCCTGGCAGCCGGTGTGGTGCCGCTGGGGATCAGCCTGATGCGCGACGAGCTGCCGGCCGACCGGCTCGGTTCGGCCACCGCGATGATGAGCGCGAGCCTCGGCGTCGGCGGTGCCCTCGGGCTGCCGCTGTCCTCCCTGCTCGCCGAGGTCGCGGACTGGCACGTCATGTTCTGGGCTTCGGCCGGGCTCGGCATCGTGGTCATCGGGCTGGTGCTGCTGGTGGTGCCGGAGTCGGCGCAGCGCGCGGGCGGCCGGTTCGACCTGCTCGGCGCGGTACTGCTGTCGATCACTCTGGTCTGCCTGCTCCTCGTGGTGTCGATGGGCAGCTCGTGGGGCTGGGGCGGCGCGACGACGCTGACGCTGATCGGGCTCGGCGTCCTCTCCCTGGCCATCTGGGTCTGGTGGGAGCTGCGCACCCGCCAGCCGCTGGTCGACCTGCGGGTGAGCCGGCGGCGCCAGGTGCTGCTGACCAACATCGCGTCGGCGGTGTTCGGGTTCTCGATGTTCGCGATGTCGCTGGTGTTCCCGCAGCTGCTGCAGCTGCCGGCCTCGACCGGCTACGGCCTGGGACAGTCGATCCTGGTCGCGGGCCTGGTGATGGCGCCGGGCGGGCTCTGCATGATGGGGATGTCGCCGGTCTCGGCGCGGATCAGCCGCGTCTCCGGCCCGCGGACCACCCTGATGGTCGGTGCTTTCGTCGTGGCGGTCGGCTACACGTTCGGGGTGCTGTTCCACGGCTCGGTGATCGAGCTGGTGATCAGCTCGATCGTGATCAGCTCGGGCGTCGGTCTGGCCTACGGCGCGATGCCCTCGCTGGTGATGGCCGCCGTCCCGGTCAACCAGACGGCCGCGGCGAACAGCCTGAACAACCTGATGCGCGCCGTCGGCACCTCCAGCGCCAGCGCGGTGGCCGGGGTGCTCCTCGCCTCGCTCACCGTCCCGATCGGCGGTGCGATGGTGCCCTCGGAGAACTCGTTCCGGCTCGTGATGGGACTCGCCGCCGGCGCCGCGCTGGTCGCACTGGCGATCACCGCGTTCATCCCGCGCCGCCAGGCGCCGGACGCGCCCGCGGTCACGGCCCCGGTGGACGCGCCCTCGGCGGCCGCGGGCATGGATGTCCCCACGCCGGTGCCCGCCGCGCTGGTCGCCGGCACGGTCCACCGGGCCGGAACGCCCGTCTCGGACGTCGTCGTGACCGTCGTCGGCATCGACGGCCACGAGCTCGGCCGCACCCGCTCCGGCCCGGACGGGGGCTACACCGTCCCGCGATCCCGCGAGGGGTACTCGCGGCTGGTGGTGGTGCAGTCGCGCGGTGCCGCGTGTGCCGAGCCACTGCCCGTCGGGGCGCAGGTCCAGGACCTCGATCTGGGCCCCCTCGACCGGGGCCGGGCCGACGAGGGCACCGGGGCGTGGCCACCGGCCGGCCTGCGCGGTCCCGGCGCCGAGGACAACGACATCGCAGACAACGACATCGCGGACATCCTGCGATGACCCCCGACGAAGGAGTGGCCGTGACCCAGGCCCCCGAGACGTCCGCCGATTCCGGTCACACCGAGTCCCGTCAGATCGATGCCCGCCGTCATGGTTTCGGGCCCGCCCCGGACATCGCGGCGGTGCGTGAGGGTGCGGGCGCCGTCCGGGTCCCGACGCCGTTCGGCCCGTCGGCGTGGCTGCTCACCCGGCACGCCGACGTCCGGGCGATGCTGGGCGACGCCGAGTCGTTCCGCAACGGCTGGACCCCGGCCGACCTGCCCGGCGACGCGGCAGACCCGCGCCAGATCACTGGCGACCGCAGCGGCGACCTGCTCTCCCTCGACCCGCCCGACCACACCCGCTTGCGCCGGATGCTCACCCCCGAGTTCACGGTGCGCCGGATGCGCCGGCTCGAGCCCCGGATCGTCGAGATCGTCGACGAGCACCTCGACGCGCTCGAGCGCCACGGCGGCCCGGTCGACCTGGTCTCCACCTACGCGCTGCCGATCCCGTCGCTGGTGATCTGTGAGCTGCTCGGCGTGCCGAGCGCGGACCGGGACGAGTTCCAGGAGCGCACGCGTCGCCAGCTCGACATGACGCTGTCGCCGTCGGAGAAGCAGGCCCACGGCGCCGAGGCGCTGGCGTACATGCGGGGTCTGGTCGCCGCCGCCCGCCGCGAGCCCGGCGAGGACCTGATCGGCATGCTCATCCGGGAGCACGACGACAACCTGAGCAACGACGAGCTGGTCGGCATCGCCAACCTGCTGCTCGTCGCCGGGCACGAGACGCTTCCTCGTCCGGCAGGGCGTGCTGGCGATGGGACGGGCGCTGTCACCGGGGAATCGGCCTCGTGGTCGGAGCAGTGGGCAACCTCGTGACCGCCCGCGCAGTCATCCGATCGGCCGGACACGCGTTCGGGCCGCCGCCCACGACCTGCCCCGCCACCGTGGACCGCTCGATCACCGTGTGAGTGTCGCGAGGCTCAGTGCCTCGCCTCGCGGGCCTTCTTCTCACGGTCCTCCCGATAGCCGCGGTAACCGGCCCGGACCGACACGACGGCGACCAGCGCCAGGGTGATCCACAGCGCGTAGTCGTCGATCACCAGCACGACGTCGACCGCGTGCTGACCCACCCCGTAACCCAGGCCTGCGACCAGTCCGGTGATCAGCGCGGCACCGATCGCGTCGACGATCAGGAAGGTGAGAAGCCGCATGCCACCGAGCCCAGCCACCGCGAACACCGCCGGAGCGGGGATCCCGGGGAGTGCCGCTGCCATCACGACCAGCGGCATCGCCCAGGTGGGCCACGATCGGATCCGCGACACGAACCGCTTCGCGATGTCGCCGGGCGCGAACATCTCGATGATCTTCGGGCCCCACCGGCGCCCGGCCAGCCAGAACAGCCAGTCGAACTTGATCATTCCAAACACGCCGGCAGCGATCACCAGCCACAGCTCGCCTTGGCCGATCCGGGCGAACGCGGCGCCGGCACCGATCGCGGACATGCTGCCGGTGACGGCGCTGAGCGCGGTGGGGTGCGACGCCAGCAGGAACGGCCGCACCGGCATCGACGCCGCCATCAGCAGGATGACTCCGAGCGTCGAGAAGACCAGGACCTTGTCCCCGCGCGACATCGGGTGATCCCACGGCATGGCGTCGCGCCAGGTCTGCTTCGCCTGCTCGAGCTCCTCCGGCGAGTAGTCCTTGCTCCGCCACCGGAACCGCTTGGGCTTCTGCTCCGCAACGTCGGGTGATGTCGTTGCACCGTCCGCGGACCCCTCGTCCGCGGACGGTGCCTCCTGGCCGGTCCCAGCGTTCGCCCCAGTCATAGCTCTCACTTCCGACGGCGTGACACGAGTGGCGCGAGATCACGCCCCGGGAGAAGAGTCGACACCATGCCGCAACGGCATGGTCAATGCCGACCCTCCCATCGGGTCCGGGTGTTCGCAGGACAGCCGCCCGAGGTGCTCCGTGGGCGGACGAGTTGACCACCGAGGTTCGTAGGACGATGTAGTTGGGAGATCCTGTCGGACGCTGAGAAGATTGCGCGGTGAGCAGAATTTCCGGGGCAGGGTCTGTGGTGGACCGGGTGGCCGACGAGCTCCGTCGGCGGATCCGGCGGGGTGAGCTCGTCGGCGGACAGCGACTGGTCGAGGCGGACTGGACGCAGGAACTGGGAGTCAGCCGGGGGCCGGTGCGCGAAGCGCTGGGCCGGTTGGCGAGCGAGGGGCTCGTGGTCATCGAAGCGCAGCGCGGTGCAGTGGTGCGGCGCATGCTGGTGAAGGACATCGAAGATCTGTACGAGGCTCGAGCGGCCATCGAGGGGCAGGCCGCGTTCGCCGCGGCGCAGCGCATCAACGAGGGCGGGCACCGCGGCGCTCTCGAGGCCCTGCTCGGCGAGCAGGAGGAGTTCGTGGGTGGCGGTGAGTTCGGGCGCTACCTCGGAAGCAGCGTCCGCTTCCACGAACTCGTGCTGGAGTTCGCGAACAACGAGTTCCTCTCGCGGCTCGGCAAGCAGCTCCACGTCATGGCGTATCACCTCCACACGACGCGTGTGGCCAGGGCGACCACGCTCCTGTCGCCGCTGACCGTCTCCGGTTCCGCGCAGTGTCACCGCGACATCGGGGCGGCGATCCTGCGGGGTGACGCGGAGCGTGCCGAGCGACTGATGCGCGAGCACCAGATGCAGACGCGGGACGGCATCCTGGCCGTCGACCGCGAGGGCGCGGCCCGCCCGACCGCTGCCGGCTGAGGACTCCGAAGAGCCCTTGACCGGAGCAGTGTCCGACTTTATTGTCCTACAACATGATAGTGCAACGTCGCGATATCCCCCTGACCGGGCACGGTGACGTGCGATGACACCGGCCCTCGACCCGTCTCGGACAGCATTGGTTCTCGTCGACCTCCAGAACGGGGTCGTCGCCATGCCGACCGCGCCGTTGTCCGGCGAGGAGGTCGTCGCCGCCGCAACGACGTTGAGCGCGCACTTCCGCGGGCTGAAGGCGCCGGTGGTCACGGTCTCGGTCGCCTATCCCGACGGTGACGGACCGCCGGTCGACGCCCCCATGCCGGCGATGCCGGAGACCATGCCGCCGGGGTGGGACGAGATCGTGGACGGGCTCGCCGAGCCCGATACGGACATCCGGATCACCAAGCCCGGCTGGGGCGCCTTCGCCTCGACCGGCCTCTCGGACATCCTGCGCGAGCGTGGCGTCGATACGGTCGTCCTGGCCGGGATCGCGACGAACTTCGGGGTGGAGCAGACCGCCCGCGAGGCCGTCGGATGCGGGTTCGCCGTGCTGGTGGCTTCGGACGCGACGTCGAGCGTCTCCGCGGAGCACCACGAGTTCGCCCTCACCAGGGTCCTGCCGATGATCGCCCGGGTGCGCACCGTCGACGAGCTCGTCGAGGCCGGCTCGTGACCGGAATGGGCATGACCGAGAAGATCCTGGCCCGGCACGCGGGCCAGGCCACGGTCCGCCCCGGCGACATTGCGGTGACCTCCGTCGACACCGTCGTGCCGCTGGACATGAACTTCTACGACTCGATGTGGGCCGAGCCGACGACGGTGTTCGACCCGGACCGCATCGTGGTGATCTTCGACCACGTGGTGCCCGCCCCGAACCGGCAGGTGGGTGAGGCACTGGAGCGCGGCCGGGCGTTCGCGTCGAAACACGGGATCACCCGCGTGCACGACGTCGGGCCGTCGCAGGGCATCTGCCATCAGCTGATCGCCGACGTGCCCTACGCGATGCCGGGCGAGCTGCTGGTCTGTGTGGACAGCCACACCTGCAGCGGGGGTGCGCTGAACTGCGCGGCGCGCGGGATCGGCGCCCCTGAGCTGATCTACACGATGGCGAAGGGCTTCACCTGGTTCCAGGTGGGGGAGACGGTCCGCTATGAGCTGACCGGTGCGCTCTCCCCGCACGTGGCGGCGAAGGACGTGTTCCTGCACCTCGCCGACCGCTACGGCGCGCACGTCGGGCAGAACATCGAGTTCGGTGGCCCGTCCCTGTCGAGCCTGACCATGGACCAGCGGCGCACCTTGACCACGATGTGTGCCGAGGTCAGTGCGGAGTTCGCGATCGTCGAGCCGGACGACGTGCTCCGCGAGCACCTGGAGGCGCGCGGTGCTGCGATGGACGGCGCCGTCCGTCCCGACCCCGACGCGACCTACCACGCTGTGCGTACACTGGATCTGTCCGATGTGGAACCCACGGTCGGGCTGCCCGGGTCGGTCGTGCACAACACGGCCGGGGTCAGCAGCGTCCGCGGCACCCGCGTCAACCGTGCCTTCATCGGGTCGTGCTCGAACGGCACGATCGCAGACCTCCGCGAGGCGGCCACCGTGCTGTCGGGCCGCACGGTCTCGCCCGAGGTGACGTTGTTCGTCACCCCCGGGTCGCAGGCCATCTACCAGCAGGCCGCGCACGAGGGACTGCTCGCCACGCTCGCCGACGCGGGGGCCGTGGTGACGGTGTCCTCGTGTGGCATGTGTGCGGGGTTCCAGAACTCACTGGGGCCCACCGACGTGTGCATCGCCTCGAGTACGCGCAACTTCGCCGGGCGGATGGGGCATCCGGACGCGCAGATCTACCTCGCGTCGTCCGGGACGGTCGCCGCATCCGCGGTGGCCGGTGCCATCGCCGACATCCGCGATTTCTGAGGGGGACGGACGCATGGAGGTCTCGGGCCGGGTCTGGTGTTTCGGCGACGACGTCAACACCGACCTCATCCAGCCGATGCACACGGTGTTCAAGCCGGTGGCCGAGCAGCACCGGTACGTCTTCGAGGCGAGCCGGCCCGGCTGGGTCGATCTCGTCCGGCCGGGTGACGTGATTGTCGCCGGTCGCAACTTCGGCACCGGCTCCAGCCGGCCGGCGGCCAAGTTGCTGGTCGACCTGCGGATCGGGGCGCTGATCGCGGACTCGATCAACTGGCTGTTCTTCCGCAACTGCGTCAACTTCGCCCTGCCGGCGTTGAGCGCCCCCGGGGTGAGCGCGATGTTCGACGAGGGGCAGCACGCCCGGCTGGACCTGGCGGCGGGGGAGGTCGAGAACACCGACACCAGGGAGCGGCGCCGCGGCACGCCGTGGACGCCGGAGCTTCTCGAGATCGTGGCGGCCGGGGGGCTGCTCAAGCAGCTCGAACGCGAAGGTCTGCTCGTCGGAAGGGCTGCCGATGAGTGAGGACTCCAACCCCCTGCGAGGGCTCGTGGACAACGGTCCGGTCCTCGTGCCGGCCTGCTACGACGGCATCTCGGCCGCGGTGCTGGAGCAAGCCGGGTTCAGCGCCCTGGGGGTGTCCGGAGCCGGTCTTGCCATGAGCAGGCTCGGCGTCCCCGACCTCGGGCTGCTCACCCTGACCGAGCTGCTCGACGCCGTCCGCCCGATCGTCCGGCGCTCCGGGCTGCCGGTCCTCGTCGATGCCGACACCGGCTTCGGTGGGTCGCTGAACGTGCTGCGCACGGTCGAGGAGCTCGTCGCCGCCGGAGTCGCCGGCGTTCAACTCGAGGATCAGGTCGCGCCCAAGCGGTGCGGCCACCTCACCGGCAAGGCGGTGGTCGGTGCCGACGAGTTCGTCGAGCGGATCGCCGCCGCGGTGCTCGGCCGCGGCGACACCGACACGATGATCGTCGCCCGGACGGACGCGCTGGCCGTGCACGGCCTGGACGAGGCACTCGAGCGGGGACGCCGGGCCGTGTCCGCCGGTGCCGAGCTCGTGTTAGTGGAGGCGCCGACCTGCCTCGACGAGGTCGAGCGGATCGGAGCGCAGTTCCCCGGTCGCGCCGTCTACAACCTCGCCACCGGCGGTCGCAGCCCGGCCGTGTCGCTGGAACGTCTGGGCGAGTTGGGTTACGGCCTGGTGATCTGCCCGACGGTCGCCCTCTATCCGACCGTCCACGCGTTGCGCGGCGCCGCTGCCGAGCTGCGTCGGACGGGCACCGACGCCCATCTCGAAGAACTGCACCTGTCCCCGGCCGGCCTGTTCGAGGTGGTCGGGCTGACCGACTGGTTGGACCTCGACGCACAGGTCGCTCGCGCGACCCATTGATCCTCACAGGAGTTCCGATGACGCATCTCCCGACCGTGCCGCGGACGACCGCCGGCCCGTTGTTCGCCGACACCGGTCTCAAACTCGGTGTCTTCGGCCTGAATGTCAGCTCCGCCGGGGCCGTGACGGCCTCGCCCGAACGCCATGAGATCGACTGGGACCAGAACGTCCGGGTCGTGCAGATGGCGGAGGCGGCCGGTTTCGAGGCGGCCATCCCGTTCTCGCGCTGGCGTGGTTTCGAGGGCAGCACGAACCCGTGGGGCGAGAGCTTCGACCCCTACACCTGGTCGGCCGCCCTGGCCGCGCTGACCAGCCGGATCACGCTGTTCGCCACGTCGCACTGCCTGACGGTGTCCCCGGTGATGGCCGCCAAGCAGATCGCCACCATCGACGCCATCTCCGGGGGCCGGATCGGGCTCAACGTGGTCGCCGGCTGGTTCGCCAAGGAGCTGGCGATGTTCGGGGTCGAGACGCTCGACCACGAGGCCCGCTACGCCTACTCCGAGGAGTGGCTCGACATCGCGCTGCGCCTCTGGGAAGGCGGGGACGACTTCGACCACAAGGGTGAGTGGTTGACCGTCGAGAACGGGTACAGCAGGCCCGGTCCGGTGCGACTGCCGCATCCGCCGATCATGAACGCCGCGTTCTCGCCCCGGGGGCATCGGCTCGCCGCCCGTTACGCGGACCTGTCGTTCGTCTCGGCGTTCGACGCGGCCGGCGCCGGCGCGAAGGTCGCGGAGATCCGCGAGGTGGCCGCCGGCTTCGGTCGTGAGCAGTCGGTCTGGATCGCTGCGTCGGTGGTGTGCGCGGACACCGACCGGGAGGCCCAGGACCTCGTCCGGCGGTGGTCGGAGATCGACGCCGACGAGGTCGCCGTGCGCAACGCGATCGACTGGACCATGGGCGGCGCCCACATGCCGCAGGAGCAGCACCGGCAGCTGGCCGGGGCGGTCGCCTCGACCATGGCCGGCTACCCCCTGATCGGTACTCCGGAGCGGATCGCCGAGCAGCTGGCGCAGCTGAGCGCGGCCGGGATCGACGGAGCGGCGTTGACGATGATGAACTACGAGGCCGGGGTGCCCCGCTTCATCGAGCAGGTCATGCCGGTCCTGGAACGCGAGGGTGTCCGTCGGCCCCTGGTCGCGGGGAGCGCGCCGTGAGCGAGCGCTTCCGGAACAAGGTCGTCCTGGTCACCGGGGCAGCCGGCGATCTAGGACGGCTGCTGTGTGCCGCGTTCCTCGACGAGGGCGCCTCGGTCGTCGGACTCGACGTCGACGTGGCGCAGGGCGAGCAGATGCGTAGCGATGCCCTCGCTGCGGATCGCGACTTCACCTTCCGGGCTCTCGATGTCGCCGATCCGCAGTCCGTCGCCGCGCTCGGACGGGACGGCTCGCCGGTCGACGTCCTGGTCAACGCCGCGGGCGTGATCTCCTACGCCCCGATCGGGGAGACCAGCGTCGAGGAGTGGGACCGGGTACTGGGCATCAACGTCCGCGGGGCGTTCCTGGTCACGAAGGCCGTCGGGCCCCGTCTCCGCGAGGGCAGCTCGGTGATCAACGTTGCCTCGTCCGCGGCGCTGCGCGCCGGAGCCGGCTGGTCGGCCTACAGCGTGTCCAAGGCCGGCATGGTCGCCTTCACCAAGGTCGCGGCCGCCGAGCTCGCCCCCCGGACACGGGTCAACGTGGTGTGCCCCGGCGCGCTGGACACCCAGATGCCGCACCGGCTCCTCGAGGGGCACCCGGCCAAGGACACGATCCTGGAGAGCATGGCCAAGGCGTCCATGCTGGGGCGGCTCGGGGAGGCACAGGAAGTGGTGCCGCTGTGCCTGTTCCTCGCCGGTGCCGACGCCGGCCTCGTCACCGGCGCGACGATTGCGGTCGACGGCGGCATGACCGCCTGGTGACCCGGTCCCGCCCTCCCTGCGCGGCCGTCGATGCCCTCTTACGGAGCCACCATGACCGTCACCGCCATCATCTCGATCACGATTCTCGCGCTCGTCATCGTCCTTGCGACGGTCGGGCCGGTGAGCCTGGGCGCGCTCGGGTTCGTCGCCGCGTTCGTCGTCGGCGGTCTCATGGCCGGGGAGTCCACGAAGGAGGTACTCGGCGACTTCCCCGCGGACCTGTTCCTCATGTTGGTCGGCGTGACCTACCTGTTCGGGATCGCCCGTAGCAACCAGACGATCGACTGGGCCGTCGACTCGACCTTCCGCATGGTGCGGGGCCGGGCATCCGCGCTGCCCTGGGTGTTCTTCGGCCTGTCCACCGTGCTGTGCGCGGTCGGTGGCAACCCGGCCGCCGTGGCCGTGATCCTGCTGCCGGTGGGGATGACCATCGCCTCGGCGCACGGTGTGCGTGTCCTGGTCGTCGCGATCACGATCGGCATGGGGTCGACGGCCGGTACCTTCTCCCCGCTGGGAATCCTCGGCATCACCATCCGGGGTGTCCAGGAGTCCAACGGGCTGGCGTTCGACCCGGGCCTCCTGTTCGGCGCGACACTCGTGGCCGGGGTCGTGGCGGCGGGCGCCGCGACGGCGCTCAACAGATCGGGCCGACCGGCCGGCGTCTCGCCGGAACCGGTGCCGGTCCGTCCGGTCGCCGCCGGGGCGAGCGTCGACACCACGCCCGGCCCGGCGCCGCGAGCCGTCCTCGACACCGAGCGCGCGGTCACCCTCGCGAGTTTCGTCGTGCTGGTGGTCGGCACCCTCCTGTTCGCCGTCGACATCGGGTTCCTCGCGCTGACCCTGGCGGTCGTCCTGACGATGGCCTATCCCGGCTCGGGGCGCGCCGCGGTTCGTGAGATCGGCTGGGGCGTCGTGCTGTTGCTGACCGGGATCGTCACCTTCATCGGAGTTCTCGAGCGCAACGGCACGATCGCCTGGGCCGGCGAGGCCGTCGCCTCGATCCAACCCGCGCTGCTGGCCGCACTGCTGATCTGCGTGATCGGGGCTGTCACCTCGGCGTTCGCCTCGACCCTCGGCATGATGACCGCACTCGTGCCGATGACGGTTCCGCTCGTGCTGACCGGAGACGTGAGCGCGGTCGGTGTGGTCATCGCTCTGGGGATCTCGGCGTCCCTCGTGGACGTGTCACCGTTCTCCACCTGCGGCGCGCTCGCCATGGCGAACGCGGCCGAGCACGAGCGTCGCAGCATCTACCGGGGTCTGCTCGCCTTCGCCGCGTCGGTGGCCGTGCTCGGCCCGCTCGGTAGCTGGGGCGTGCTGGTCGCGACGGGGTGGTTCTGAGGACGGCGTCGCAGCACGAATCTGCCGGAAGCAGGGACGGCCGGTGCTCTCCGCTCGGACCACGGCTGTCGCACCTCGGCGTGGCAGTTCTGAGTCATGACGAGCGTGGCGCGCTCGTCATGACTCACGAGTACCACCTCGGCGTCAGCCGCGGAGCATCTCCTCGACCAGGGAGGCCAGCTCCAGGCCCAGGGCGGTGTTGCGGGCGCGTGTAGAGCGTGCGGCACAGGTCCGCGAACGCGCGGGCGCGCTGGGTCAGCCGAACTCCGCGCATCCAGGCCACCACGATCTCCAGCGGTGGCACCTAGTCGCGCAGGACAGCGAGACAGCACGCCCCCGGAGTAGGTGATCTCGTGCTCCGGACGCTGGTTGAGCAGCGCGAACCCGTGCCCGTGCGCGACGAGCGCGCGCACGGTCTCGTACCCGCCGGTGTTGTGGCGCACGACTGGCTCGACGCCGGCCGAGCGCAGGACAGTGGCGCACCCGATCCACGGGCTGGATTCGCTGCCGGTGACCTGGTAGCGGCGCTCAGCCGGTCATCGTGGCCGGGGCGAGCGACGTCCGCAGGACGTCCCGCACGGACACCGGGGGTCGGCCGAGCAGGTGGGCGAGGGCCGGGTCGGCCGGGGCGAAGTCGCCGTCGCGGCTCGCCGCGAACAGGCAGACGAGCATGTCGGCCGCCGGCTCGGGGAGGCCGCGGGCGAGCAGGGCCGACCGGTGCTCGGCGTCGGACACCACGATCCGGCGGATCGGACGGCCGGTGAGCTCCGCGGCGATGTCGGCGACCCCGGCCATGTCGATCGCCTCGGGCGCGGTGAGCGCGGGGGTCACGCCGACGAGGTCGTCGGTTCTCAGCGCGAGCGCCGCGGCCTCGGCGAGGTCGGAGTGCGCGGTCCAGGCGACCGGCCCGTCCTCCGGAAGGGCGAGCTCGCCCGTCTCGACGGCGTCGCCGAGCAGCATGACCGCCGTTGCGGCGTAGAAGCCGTTGCGCAGCACCGTGAACCCGACCCCGGACTCGCGGAGCAGCTCCTCGGTGGCGGCGTGGTCGGGCATCGGCGGGAACGGCGAGGACGGGTGCGAGCCCATGTGGCTGGTGTAGACGACGCGGCCGGCCCCGGCCGTCACCGCCGCCTCGATCGCCGCGCGGTGCTGGTCGACCGCCGATTCGCCCGAGCTGTCGGAGGACACGACGAGGACCGTCGACGCCCCCTCGAACGCGTGCGCGAGGCTCGCCGGGTCGGTGAAGTCGCCGCGTCGGACGCGGACACCCCGCTCCGCCAGGTCGGTGGCCTTCTCCGGGACGCGGACGCTGACCCCGATCTGCTCGGCGGGGACGCGTCCGAGCAGGGACTCGACGACCCCTCGTCCGAGCTGTCCCGTCGCTCCGGTAACGATGATCATTGGCCCTCCAGCGTGTTCACGGTGATAACAGCTAGAAGGTATCACCGGAAACGAACGTTTGCTAACATGTTGCTGTTAGCATCGAGAACATGGACAACGGCGACCCCCCCGCCGGCGACGGGACACGGCACCGCATCGTCGTCGCGGCCGCCCGGCTGCTCACCGACGGAGGACAGGACGCGGTGTCGACCCGGGCGGTGAGCGCCGCGGCCGGTGTCCAGGCCCCGACGATCTACCGGCTCTTCGGCGACAAGCAGGGGCTGCTCGACGCAGTCGCGACGCACGGCTTCACCGCCTACCTGGCCGACAAGACCGGCATCGAGCCCACCGACGACCCGGTCGAGGACCTGCGCGCCGGCTGGGACTCCCACGTCGGTCTCGGCCTGGCCGACCCCGCGCTCTACACGCTGATGTACGTCCGGCCCCGGGCCGGCGCGTCCTCGCCGGCCGCGGCCGCCGCGTTCGCGGTGCTCGCCGGGCACATCCGGAGGGTTGCCGAGGCGGGCCGGCTCCGTGTCCCGGAGGATCGCGCTGCGGCGCTGGTCCACGCGGCGGGCTGCGGAACGACGCTCACTCTCATCGCAACGCCGGAGTCCCACCGTGATCCGGCGCTGTCGCACACGGCCCGCGACGCCGTCCTCGACGCGATCGTCACCGACGCGCCGGTCGCGGCCGCGCCCGGCGTCGTCGGGGCGGCCGCGGCACTGCGTGCCCTGCTCCCGCAGGCCGATGCCCTGACCGCGCCGGAGCGGGGCCTCATGACGGAGTGGCTCGACCGCATCGCCGACCGGGCAGGCTGATGGCCGGGCCGACCGGTAGGTGGACGACCGGCCTCAGAGGGACGCGAGGACGTCGTAGCTCGACTCGTCCGCGGTCGCCATGTAGATCTGCTGCTCGACGTGGCGATCGGTCAGCGTGACCTCGCCGCGGGGGCCGTGGTAGCGCGTGCCCTCCGCGATCGCGCAGATCCGCCCGACGTCGGCCGACCCGGCCCGCCGCACCAGGCCGGCCAGGAGCTGCATGCCCTCGTAGCACGACTCGCCGGGGCTGTTCAGGACCGGTGCGTCGGGCCCGAAGCGTTCGACGTACCGGGCCCCGAACCGCAGGCTGTCGTCGGTCGTGAGCGCTTCGAAGAAGCCGGCCGTGCTGAACACGTCGCGGCTGTCGCGTGCTCCGGACTCCAGCAGCATCGTCTCGTCCATGAGCGGCGTCAGGCGGGCGCACTGGTCGTCGAGGCGCCGCGCGGTGAACCACCGGTTGAACTCGACCGCGTCCCGGCCCACGAGCAACATCAGGACCCCGTCACACTCGCTGCGCTCGATCATCCGGGACACGGCGTCGAAGTCGGTGGTGCCCAGGGCGGCGAAGGCCCCGTCCTCGATCCGGACCTCGCGGTGATCACGGGCGTACCGGCCGACCGCGGCGGCGGAGTGTCGTGGCCAGCAGTAGTCGTTGCCGACGACGAACCAGCGGCGGACGCTGATCTCGCGCGCCATCCAGTCCAGGGCCGGGTAGAGCTGCGCGGCCGGGGTCTCACCGGTGAGGAACACACCCGGCGTGGTCTCGCCGCCTTCGTAGAGGGCCGTGTAGACGTAGGGGATCCGGGCGGCGATCCGGCGCGCGAGGACCTCACGCAGCGCGGAGAGGTGCCACCCGACGACGGCGTCGGCGCGGCCCGCCGAGATCAGGCGATCCACCTCGTCGGCGACGGTGTGCGGGTCCGCGGCACTGTCGACGATGTGCAGCCGTACTTCGCGGCCCAGCAGCCCACCGGCGTCGTTGATCTCCTCTGCGGCCAGCCGGGCGGAGAGCGTGCAGGACGGCCCGTACATCTGCTCGGATCCCTGCAGGGGCACGACGAGCGCCACGGTGATGGGTCGTTCCGGCATTCCGCTCACCCCCCGCTCCGGTCCGGACAATCACGACACGGTCTTCCGTCGCAGCGCGTGGGTGGGGGCGGATATTCCGCTCCGGATCAGCGGTCGGTCCCGGGACACGGACGCTGCGCCCAGAATCCGGGTACCGTGCCCCGGCACGCGACCTTGACCCGGATCACCTGCCCCGTGGCAGCGTCGTCTCGCGCAGGCCATGGTGGAGGTGCCGGTGAACACGGCGGTGCGCACCGCCTCGACCCGCTCCGGCGCGGCCAGGGCAGACGGGGTGTGCCGCGCCGGTCGGGTGCACGACTCGTGCGAACCGGGGGACACCGTGAGCCGCGCCGGCCGATGCGTCGACCCACCCGATCACCCGGCCTCCGTCGCCCGGGCGGCGCGGCGGGCGATGCGCGCGGCGAACACACCGGCACCGTAACCGTTGTCGATGTTCACCACGGCCGTCCCGGGAGCACAGGAGGTGAGCATCCCGAGCAGGGCGGCCAGCCCGCCGAAGGACGCGCCGTACCCGATCGAGGTGGGCACCGCGACCGTCGGCACGCCGGTGAGGCCGCCGACGACGCTGGCCAGGGCGCCCTCCATCCCGGCGACGACGACGAGGCAGTCGGCGGCGTCGAGCTCGTCGCGGACCGCGAGCACGCGGTGCAGGCCGGCCACCCCGACGTCGGCGACGATCTCCGCCGCCGCCCCGTGCACCCGCACGGTCAGCGCGGTCTCGTCCGCGACGGGGCCGTCCGAGGTACCTCCGGTGACGATCCGGACTATCCCGCGCGCGACCGGCAGCGGTCCCAGCGTCGCGGCCGCCGCCGTGCGGTGCAGGGCGGCGCCGGGGTGCGCCCGGGCGACCGCCTCCAGCGCGGCGTCGTCGAGCCGGGTGGCCAGCACGGCACGGTCCGGGTGTGCCGCGTGCAGGGTGCCGAGCAGGTCCGCGACCTGCGCGGGGGTCTTCCCGGGCCCGAACACGACCTCGGGGTCGCCGGTGCGCCGGGCCCGGTCGAGGTCCGGGCGGGCCTGCGGCCCCTGCTGTGCGGGTGGGTCGGGCACGCGATCCATGGTCATCTCCCTGGCCGTCGGTCCGTGCGGGCAGATCCGGAGCAGAATCGCACCCCGGGCGCGGGCGTAAGGTCGGTGACCTGCGTTCCGACCCGATGCCGTGGAGGCCCGCATGCCGCACGAGAGCCGGCCGCGCGGGCCGCACGAGATCGAGCACGCCGTCCGTGCCCGCCTGGACGGGCTGCCCCGCCGGGTCGTGGCCTGCAGCGGTGGCGTGGACAGCCTGCTGCTCGCCGACCTTGCCCACCAGCACTGCCCGGAGGGCACCGTGATCGCGCACTCGGTGACGCCGGCGGTCCCGGAGGCGGCCACCGACCGCACCGTGCGCACCGCGTCCGAGCTGGGCTGGCGCCTGCGCCTGGTCCGCTCCGCGGAGTTCGCCGACGAGCGCTACCTCGCCAACCCGGTCGACCGCTGCTTCCACTGCAAGTCCCACCTCTACGACGAGCTCGGGCGGATGCTCGACGAGCTGCCCGACCTGGCCGGGGCGACCGTCCTGAGCGGCGCGAACGTCGACGACCTGGGGGAGTACCGGCCGGGCCTGCGTGCCGCGGCCGAGCATGACGTCCGGCACCCGTGGGTGGAGGCGGGGGTGACCAAGGCCGGGATCCGCGCCGTGGCCCGCACTCGGGGCCGGGACTGGCACGACCTGCCCGCCGCGCCGTGCCTGGCCAGCCGGCTCTACACCGGCACGGCGGTGACGCCGGCGCTGATGCGGGCCGTCGAGCGGGGCGAGATCGCGGTGCGCGAGCTGACCGGCCTGGCCGTCGTGCGGTGCCGGGTGCGCGGCGACCAGGTCCGGATCGAGGTCGGTGCCCACGACCGGGACCGGGTCACCGCCGAGGTCCTCGACCGGGTCGCCGACGCCATGCGCGCGGCCGCCCCGCAGATCGAGGGTGCCGCGCTGGACGACGAGCCCTACGCGCCGGGACGGGCGTTCGTGTCGCTGGCACCGCCCGGTCGGCCCGGCGCCACCGGCTGATATCCGGGAGAGCCGTTCACGCTCCCCGATCAGCTGCACGCGATCTCGATCTCGGGGGGCCGGCGCAACGTGTTGGTGACGTAGCAGACCCGCTCGGCCGCGCGGACGATCATCGTCAGGTCTTCGTCCTCCACCCCGGTGACCCGGGCGGTGATCTTCACCGTGGCGAACCGTGGCCCGTCGTAGACGCCCGTCGCGTCGACCTCGACCGCGTCCGGCTCGATGCCGCGCTTGCCCGCGCTGTAGGCGAGCGCGAGGGTGAAGCACGACGCGACGGAGGCGAGGAACAACTCGGTCGGCTGCGGGCCCCGATCGGTCCCCCCGACCGACTCCGGCTCGTCCACGACCAGCGAGTACGCACCGGCCCGGACCCGGCAGCGCAGGCCCTCCTCGCGCACCGCGGTGACCGTGCGTTCCATGGGTGTCTCCTCCTCGCCGCGGGTTGCAACAGCCGTGCAACGCCGTGGTCCATCGTGTTCCCGGTCACACACAACGTCCGTGGTGCCCGGAGGTGTCGCGATGTCGGTCCAGTTCTCGGTGGAACCGGTCTCCCCGCCGCAGCGGCGGGCCGGAGTCGCCGGCCCGGGCCTCGCTCCGGCGGGAACCGCGCAGTGCCTCTGCGTCGACCTGCGGTGGCGTTCGCACCACGACCGCCTGCTGCGGGTGGAGGCCGACCCCGACGAGCTGCTGGAGCTGCTCGAGCTCGCGGTCACCTGGGGCGAGCTGGACTACAGCGGCACTGGGGTCGTCCCGCCGGAGCACTGGGGCGACTTCGCGCTCGCGCACGACTGGCAGCACCCGGAGCGGATGGAACGCCTGTTCGGCCTCGCCGCGGACATCGCCCTGCGCCCGGGCGCCGGCGCCGGGAGCGCCGCGGGCGTCCTGCACCTGCTGGGCGTTCCGGCCGGCGGCCGCTGACCCTGCTGCCGCCACGGTCATCCTGGAGACCGGGTCAACCGCGTGACCGGCTCGGTCCGCAGGTCCAGCACCGTCGCCTCCGCGTCGCCACGGCGGAGACCGAGGACCCCGCTGTCGTCGAGTCGGCCCACCACCGCCGCCGCGAGGCCGCGTCGCCGGAACGGCGCCACGGCGTCGTCCTCGCGTCCTTCCGGGACGCAGAGCAGGAAGCCGAAGCTGGGGAAACAGGTCAGCCAGGCGATCGGGTCCACGCCCTCCGGAGCGGGCGTGGCGTCCAGGTCGAGCGTCACGCCCAGCGGGCCCCATTCCAGGAGCATCGCCAGCGACCCGACCAGGCCCGCCATGCTGACGTCCTTCGCGGCGACGGCGGCACCAGAGCGGGCGAGCTCGGCGAGGACGGCCACGTCCCCGGCGCTGCGGGTCCCGCGCTGCTCGAACGCGGGAAAGAACGGGAAGTCCGGGCGCATTCGGCCATCCGTCGCGGCGGCCACCACCAGGGCGTGCCCGGGTTTCGCGCGGGTGACCGAGAGCGGGGTGTCGACCTCGCCGACGCCGAACGCGGAGACCGCGGGCTCGCCGTCGTGTCGGGTGAGGTGCCCGCCCAGGACCCGCACGTCGTACAGCTCGCACGCGTGCCGGATGCCCTCCAGGACGGAACGGGCGGTGTCGTCGTCGGCGACGATCGTGTCCACGATCCCGAGCGGGACGGCGCCCATCGCGGCCAGGTCGTTGACGTTGGTCAGCACCGCGGCGAACCCGGCACCGCGCGGGTCGCGGGCGACGAACGGCGGCCACAGCGCCTCGCCGCAGGCGACCACCCGACCGCGGGAGGTGGGCACGACCGCGCCGTCGTCGCCGGGCCCGACCAGCCAGTCGCTCGGTCCGAGGACCTCGGAGACCAGGCCGATCGCGGACTTCGACGTCAGTCCCGGGTGCGCGCGGACCGCCGCGGCGATCTCTTGCAGGTCCGGGTCGAGCCTCACCGCATCCGTCACGGACACCTCCTTGTTGTGTCGCATAGTAGGTGTTCATCCACTATCTGATCTACCCTGTCCCGGTGGCCACGCCGAACTTCCTCACCGTTCCCGCACGTGCGGCCAAGCCCCGCGCCCGCGGGCTCACCCACGTGCTCGACACCGGTGTCACCCCGGCGACCGCGGCCGACGTGCTGGCCGGCGGCGGTGCCTACATCGACATCTGGAAGACCGGGTGGGGCACCGCCTACGTCGACGCCGCGCTGGAGGACAAGCTGGCGGTGCTGCGGCGCCGGGGTGTCGCGACCTGCCTGGGCGGGACGATGCTGGAGATCGCGCGCGGGCAGGGGGTCGCCGACGCGTGCCTGGACTGGGCGCACGGGGCAGGCTTCACCCACGTCGAGGTCTCCCGCGGGACGCTGCCGATGACGCCGGCCGAGAAGCGCGCGCTCGTGCGCCGGGCCTCGGATCGGTTCGTGGTGGTCACCGAGGTCGGCACGAAGGACCCGGGCGACCTGCCGGACCCCGGGCGGTGGCGCGACGAGGCGGTCGCCGACCGCGACGCCGGGGCGGCGCTGGTGGTGGCCGAGGGCCGGCAGAGCGGGACGGTCGGGATCTTCGACGCGCGGGGTCGTCCGCGCGCGGACGTCGTCGAGGCGCTGGCCGAGGGGGTCGGGCCGGACCGGGTCGTGTTCGAGGCTCCGCAGGCGGCGCAGCAGGCCTGGTTCGTCCGCCACTTCGGACCGGACGTGAACCTGGGTAATGTCGCCCTCGGCGAGGTGCTCTCGGTGGAGACTCTGCGCCTGGGCCTGCGGTCGGATACCGCGCAGGTGTGGGACACCGACAGCTGCCCGGTCCCGCCGGGTCTGGCGGTGGGGAAGACCTGGTGACCGCCGACCACGTCGGGGCCGGCGCGAACGTCGTACCCGGGCGCTACCGGGGGGTGGCGGTCGCGCGGGTCGGGTGCGCGCTCGACGAGACGTCGTTGCGGGAGCACTTCCTGGGGCGTGAGGCCTACCGGAAGACGCGGTTCGTCGTGGTGCGCCCGGCCGGGCCGGACCCGGACGGTCCGGTCGCGATCGTGGCCGTCCGCCGGGCGGGCGACGACGCGCTGTTCGCGCCGATCACCGCCGTGGACCTGCTCGCCGGGCCGGACGAGTGCGTCCTGCTGCAGCGCCCGGACTGCGACACGGCGATCCCGTCCGACCTGGCCCGGGTGGCCGAGACCGACGCCCCCGGCGTCCGCGCGGTGGTCGTGCAGGGCCGCTACGAACACGTCAACTTCATCCTCGAGCCGCGCGCGCTGCGGGTCACGGTGCGCGAGGTCGTCCCGCCGCGTCCGGCGAAGCTGATCGACCAGGCGAGCCGGATCATCGCGGTGACCGAGTCGCTGCCACCGATCCGGCTCGAGCTCGAGGTGGTCGACCTGGCCGACCTCGCCCGCGCCCACCCGGCCGGGCACTACCTGCTGCCGTGCCGCGGTGGCGGCGCGGAGATCCCCGGAGCCCGGCTGTCCTACCTCGACGAACGCCCCGAGCACGCGGACTGGACGTTGCTGGGTTGCGAGCGTTCCCGCCAGATCCACCGCTGGTTCTACGGCCGCGACGCCCCCGGCCCGGACATGTGCCCGCGCACCGCCCCCGCGTCCGGACCGCTGCTGACCAAGTGCTGCCTGCAGCAGGAGGACCTGTGCAGCGGGACCACCGCCGACGGCGCCCCCTGGGTCTCGGTGCCGTGGGGGTCCTCGCTCGACGTCGTCCGCGACGGGCTCGGCGTCCTCGCGCAGCAGCAGGAGCCGTCGTGGTCACCCGCCTGACCGACTCGGCGGTCTACGCCCACCTGTGGTCGACGCCGGCGCTGGGGACGGTGTTCGAGGAGCATGCGCGCTGGCAGACCTGGCTCGACATCCTGGTCGCGCTGGCCCGGGTGCAGGCCCGCGCCGGGATCGTGCCGCAGCGCTCGGCCGAGATCGTCGCCGAGTACGCCCGGGTCGAGCGGCTCGACATGGACCTCGTCGCGGAGCAGACGCGCCGCACCTCGCACTCGACGCTCGGGCTGATCCGCGGGCTGCGCGCCGTGCTGCCGGAACAGGCGCGCGAGCACGTCTACGTCGGGGCGACCGTGCAGGACCTCAGCGACACCTGGTTCGGCCTGGTGATGCGCGAGGTCGGGGCGCAGGTGTGGACGGACCTGCGCGCGCTCGAGGCGTCGGTGCTGGAGCTGGCCCGGCGCCACCGCGACACCGTGATGGCCGGGCGCACGCACGCCCAGCCCGGCGCCCCGGTCACGTTCGGGTTCAAGGCGGCGACGTGGGCCGACGAGCTACGGCGGCACCTGGACCGGATGCGGGAGGGGCGGCCCCGCTGGGTGGTCGGGCAGCTGGCCGGGGCGGTCGGTGCGCTCGCCTTCCACGATCACGACCTGGACCCGCTGGAGCTGCGCCGCGCGTTCTGCGCCGAGCTCGGCCTCGGCGACCCCGGCGTCTCCTGGCTGACCAGCCGGGACCGCATTGCCGAGTTCGGCGGCGTCCTCGCCGGGATCTGCGCCACCCTGGCCCGGATCGGCGGTGAGGTGGTGGAACTCCAACGCCCCGAGATCGCCGAGCTGACCGAGCCGACGAGCCCGAGCGCCGTCGGCAGCATCACCATGCCGCACAAGCGCAACCCCGAGGCCGGCGAGCACCTGGACACCCTGGCCCGGCTCGCGCGGTCCTCGGCCGGGGTGCTGCTGGAGGGCATGGTCGCCCTGCACGAGCGGGACGGGCGGGGCTGGAAGGCCGAGTGGGTCGCGCTGCCCGAGGTCTGCCTGCTCACCGGCACCGCGCTGGCGACGGCCCGGACGCTCGTCGAGGGTCTCGAGGTGCACCCGGAGGCGATGCGCGCCAACCTCGAGCGCCACGGCGACCGGATGGCCTCGGAACGGATCCTCGGCGCGCTGTCCGCGCGGATCGGCAAGCACGCCGCGCAGGAGCTGCTGCACGAGGTGCTGGCGCCGTCGGTGTCCGCGGGCACGACGCGGGATCTGGCCGCCGATCTGGCGACCCGTGGTGTCGCGACCGCGGACGAGGTGCGGGAGTGGATCGGGCGACCGCCGGTGCGTGCGGCGGGGGCGATGGTCGACGCCGTGCTCGCCCGCGCCGCGGCGGCCCGCGCGACCGAGACCACGGAATGGACGTGAGCCCGCCCCGGCTGCGGCTCGCGGTGCTGCCGACCCCGGTCGTCGCCGCTGACCGGCTGCGCGCCGAGCTGGGGTGCGCCCCGGTCTGGGTCAAGCGCGACGACCTCACCGGGTTCGGCGTGTCCGGCAACAAGGCACGTGCGTGCGAGCACCTGCTCGGCGACGCCGTCGCGCGCGGCTGCGACCTGCTGGTGACCGGCGGCGGAGGAGACTCGAACTTCGTGGCCGCCGCGGCGCTGGCCGCGCGGGTCGCCGGGCTGGACTGCGAGCTCGTCGTCACCGGTCCGGCCGGCGCCGCGCCGAGCCGCAACGTCGAGCTCGCGCTCGCCGCGGGCGCCCGGATCCGGCCCCTCGGCCATGCTCGCCGGGACCTGATCGACGACGCCGTCGAGGAGCTGGCCGCGCAGCGCAGGGCCGAGGGCCGGCACCCGGTGGCGCTGCCCCGCGGCGGTTCGACCCCGCTCGGAGCGGTCGGTTTCGCCCGCGCCGCACGGGAACTGGCCGACCAGGTGACCGCCGGGGAGCTGCCGGCACCGGCGCTGCTGGTGATCGCCGTCGGCTCCGGCGGCAGCGCGGCCGGGTTGCTGGCCGGTCTCGCGGCCACCGGTCTGCGCTGCCCGGTGCTGGGTGTCTCGGTCAGCCGGCCGGCGTCGGAGGCCCGCGCGACGGTCCTCGATCTCGGGCACGGATGCGCCGTGCTGCGCGGTACCCCCGCGCCCGACCCGGCCGCGCTGGAGATCGTCGACGCCCGGGGCCCCGGCTTCGGGATCGCCGCGCCCGGCGACCGGGCCGCGGCCGGGCTGGCCCTGAGGACCGAGGGCCTGTTGCTCGACGACACCTACGGCGCCAAGGCGTTCGCCGTGCTGCTCGGCCGGCTGCGCGCCGGCGTCGCGGGCCCGGTCCTGTACTGGCACACCGGTGGTGTCGTCTCCGCCCTCGCGCATCTGCAGCCCGCCCCGGAAGGAGTACACACATGACGGCACCGCCCGCCCGGGAGGGGGGACCCCCGCGAACCGGCGCCGCTCCGGAGCTGATCGAGTCCGGGTTCGCCCTGGAGAACGCGGACGCGCCGTTCCTGCATCACGGCCTCAACCTGGCCGACATCGCGCACGTGCTGGACCTGAGCGGGCGCGGGCTGATCCCGCCCGAGGCCGAGCGCGCGCTGCTGGGCCTGCTGCTCGAGGCCGAGGCGACCCCGCCCGACCAGTTCCCCTACGACCCGGCCTTCGGCGAGCCCTACAACTCGCGTGAGGCCCACTTCGTGTCCCGGATCGGCGACGTCGCCGGCTGGCTGCACGCCGGCCGCCCCCGCCGGGAGGCCGTACGGATCGCGCTGCGCCTGCACGTGCGCCGCCAGATCGCCCAGCTCGCCGCCGAGGCGGCCCGTTTCGCCACGGACGCGGCGGCCCGCTCGCGCGAGCACGCGCACACCGTGATGCCGGACCAGACCTACCTGCAGCAGGCCCAGCCCTCGACGTTCGGGCACTACCTGCTCTCCTTCGCCTACCCGGCGCTGCGCGACGCGCGCCGGCTGCTCGACGAGCTCGACGAGATCGACTGCAGCCCCGGCGGCGCCGGCTGCGTGAACGGGACGCGGCTGCTCGACGACCGCGACGTCGTCGCCGACACCCTGGGCTTCGCCGGCGTCATCGAGCACACCCGGGACGCGATGTGGCAGGTCGACGGCTTCATCCACGTGCTCGCCACCGCCGCCAGCCTGGTCTCGACCCTGAGCAAGCTGGCCGAGGACCTGGAGATCTGGTCCTCGAGCGAGTTCGACTTCGTCGATCTCGACGACGGCTACACCCGCTCCAGCGTGCTGATGCCGCAGAAGCGCAACCCGTACTCACTGGCGATCATCCGGGGCGCCTGCGGGGTGCTGATCGGGCGGCTGACCGGGTTCCTCTCGGTGAGCAAGAGCCCGTCGGCGCGTAGTGACAACCTGATCTACGCCTACGGCGAGGTGCCGCGCGCGCTCGACCTCACGCTGCGGATCACACGGCTGGCCACCGGCGTCGTGCGCACGTTGCGGGTCAACCGCGATCGGATGGCCACCGAGGTCGGCCGCGGCTACACCCAGGCCACCGACCTGGCCGAGCACCTCGTGCAGCGCTGCGACATCGACTACCGCACCGCCTACCTCGTCGTCGGACGCGTGGTGCGCACCGCGAGCAGCGACGGCGTCCCCGGCACCGCGATCACCGGCGAGATGGTGGACCGCGCCGCGCGCGAGCACACCGGGCGCCCGCTGGGCATCGCCGGGACCGACCTGTCCGCCGTGCTCGATCCCTGGCAGATCGTGCTCTCCCGCGATGCCCGCGGCGGCGCGGCGCCGGAAGAGGTGACGCGGATGGTCGAGCGGCTGGGTGCGGACGCCGCCGACCTCGCGGACGCCGCGCAGCGCCGGCTCGACACCTACACCCGGGCCGACGACAGCGTCCTCGCCGCGGCCCGCGCCGTCGCCGAGCCCGACACCGCCGCCCGGAAGGAACGCTGATGAGCACCACCGACCAGGTTCCCCTGGTACTGCCCGACCGCATCGAGGTGGTCAACGTCGGGCTGCCGATGTTCGCCGACGCCGTCCGCGACCAGGGCGGGGCCGTCGTCCACGTCGACTGGCGACCCCCGGCCGAGGGCAGCCCCGAGCACGTGCGCGCGCTCGAAGTTCTCTACGGCGCGCGTGGCGAGACGATCGAGCGGGCCAACGCCGAGGTGGTGCGCCGCCTCGACACCGGGGTGCCGTCGCTGATCGGCATCGGGGCGGCGGGCGAGGTCGCCGGGCTCGCGGACCGGACGCTGCTGCACTGCGGCCCGGCGATCGACTGGGGCGAGGTCTGCGACCCGCTGCGCCGGTCGATGCGGGCCGCCGTCGTCGCCGAGGGGTGGGCCGACGACGTCGCGGCGGCCGACCGGATGCTGGCCGGCGGGCAGATCGCGCTGGAACCGGCCAACCACCACGACACGGTCGTGCCGATGGCCAGCGCGATCGGCCCGTCGGCGCCGCTGCTCGTGATGCAGAACCCGGGCGACGGCGACCGCGCACCGCTGCGCGCGTACGCGCCGCTGAACCAGGGCCCGGGGGAGACGGCGTGGTTCGGCCGCGACACCGACGCCGCGGTCGAACGGCTGCACCTGTTGCGCGACGTCGCGGGGCCCGCCGTATCGGAGATCCTCGACCGTGCCGGGCCGCTGGACGTCCTGGCGCTGGCCGCGCAGGGCATCGCGATGGGCGACGACCTGCACATGCGCACCCAGGCCGCCACGAACCTGCTGATCCGGACGTGGCTGCCGCACATCGGCGCGCTGCCGGACCGGCTGCGCGAGCCGTTCTCCTCCTACCTCGGCGGCAACCACCTGTTCTTCCTGGCGATGGCGATGGCGGCGGCGAAGTCGTTGACGCTGTGGGCCGGCGAGGTGACCGGCTCGACGATCGTGACGTCGATGTCGCGCAACGGGACCGGCTTCGGCATCCGGCTGGCCGGTTCGGACCGCTGGTACCTCGCCGACGCACCCGCGGTCGGGGAGGCGCTCTACTACTCCGGGTACGGACCCGAGGACGCCGCGCCGGACATCGGCGACAGCGCGGTGCTGGAGCTGGTCGGTCTCGGTGGCCCGGCCGCGGGCAACTCCCCGTCGGTCGCGGCGTTCCTGGGCGGCACGATGGCCGACGCGGCCGCGGCGACCGAGGGGTTCCGCCGGATCTGCGCCGGGACCAGCAGCCGGTTCACGCTGCCCGCCATGGGCTTCACCGGCACCCCGATCGGCGTGGACGTCCGGCGCGTCGTGGAATCCGGCGTCACACCGAAGGTGACCACCGGGATCCTGGCCGCGCACACCGGAGCCGGCCAGGTCGGCGCCGGCGTCGCGACCGCGCCGATGGGCCCGTTCGCCGACGCCCTGCTCGACGTCGGCGGGACCTGACCGGCGATGGTCGCCCCCGACCGGGGTGCCGCGGTGCGCGAGGTCGCCGGCCGCGCCCGGCGCCATGGGCCGCTCACCGGGCACGTGGTCGCGGTGTATCGGAAGGCGGCCTATCTGCGGATCGGTGGCGACCTGGTCGCGGTGGTGTCGTCGTCCGTGCCGTCGGGACCGCTGCACCTGCGCCGCGATGCGGTGCCTCCCGCCCGGATGGGCGAGCCGGTGGTCTGCGACGGCAGCCGGATCGCCGCCCGGACCTGGGCCGTGCGCTGCGACGTCCCGACCTGGGAGGGCACGTTGCCGGCTGTCCTGCCCCGGCCCTGCTCCGACGCCCCGCTCCCGCCGGAGGTCGGGGCAGGGGCCGGGGAAGGGGCACGGGAGGAACGTCTCCGGGAGGCCGTGCGCGCCGGGGACATGGAGACCGCG
>JAKDNL010000031.1 GCA_030451825.1 Pseudonocardia sp.
GGCCTCTGGTGTCACCCGCGGCGGGCCCGCCGCCTGGCGGGTGGTGACCTCGGCGGCACTCAGCGGGCGCGGGCCCCTCAGCAGCACAGCCCGGAGGGTCAGCCCGGCGACCCGGCCGAGTACCGCACCGTACGGGTGCGCCCGCGGCGCGGGTGTCGGCGGCGCGCCGAACGTGCGTGCCAGCTCCGGATCCTCGACCAGCAGCCGGCGTTCGATCCCGAAGAGCAGTTCCCGCTCGCGGTCGTCGAGCATGACGCACCTCCTGCGCGTGCCGCCCCGGCAATGGGGCCGGGCACCGTCTTTCTATCGTAACACGATACATAAGGTGTCGGTCGCTGCGTACATGCGGGCCGTGCCGATGTGTATCGCTTTACGATCGCTGGCACACCACTACGAGGGGCGGCTGCGCTCGCACGCGCACTACTCGAAGGGCTGGCTGCCGGTGTGGGCGGGAGCGGCCACGCCGCACGCCGTGCTGACCCGGGTGGTCAAGGCTGTCAGCACCACTCCCGCTCTGAGCCATCTGGTCGAGCGGGCGGGCGACTTCGCCGAGCAGCGCGACGTGCCGGTGTTCGCCGAGCAACGTTTCGTCGACTGGTTCCGGTCCCGCCCGACGACCGACCGCCGTAGGCCAGCCTGGATCTCCACCGGACAGCTCGCCACCGCCCAGCGGGAGCCTGGATACGCTGGCCCCGCAGCTGCGCGACCGCACCCCGGTCGTGGTGCTCGAACCGAGCTGCGCCGCGGTATTCCGCTCCGACCGGTGACGCGTGGCCGGCAAGGTTTCCGCGATCGCCTCGGCCGGCAATGAGGACGGCGCTCACAAGGTCATCGCCGACCTGCCGCAGGCGCGTTCGCCGACATCGGCTTCACGCTGCCGGCGAAGGGCTCGGTCTACTGGAACGGCGAGGCGATGCAGGGGTCGGACCGCCCCGGCCTGGCCGGCTGGTGCGGCCGGGCCGGTCACCTCCGGCAGAGAGGGACGGTCGGTACGTACGGCTGTGAGGCGGGTCGCCGGCCCGGCATGGTCGCTGCCGCCCGGACAGTGTGCTCACGTCGCCCCGACGATCTGGCGCAACGCGCTGACATGACGTTGGTACGCGGCGCGGCCGGTATCGGTGAGGCTGAGCCACACGCGTTGGCGGGTGTCTCTGGTAGCGCGTCGTTGCCGCACGTAGCCGGCCTCGACCAAGGTGGCGATATGCTTGCTCAACGCGGACTTGCTGATCTCGAGGATCTCCAGCATCCCGCTGAACTCGACTTCCTCGAACATCTGCAAGGTCGCGCACAGCCGCAGCCGGGCGGGGGCATGAATGATCACGTCGAATTCACCGTCACCGGACCGGGCCGGCACGTGCCGTTCGGGCCTTGCCGTCATCGGAGTACCGGCCGCGCGCTGATCGCCAGCCCGGTGGCGACCCATGCGACGAACACCACGCCGGCAGTGATCAGACCTCCGATCGGATCCACCCACACGCCCACGGCGTGCAGGATGATGGCGATCACCATCACCGCGATGGCCGGCACGAATGGCCACAGTTCCCACCATAACGTCGTTGACGCGCGCGGCCCGCGCAGCCGCCTGACCCGCGTGAAGACCCACCCCATCGCCAACGCCGCGAACAGCACAGCCAGGGGCAGCAACGACTTCACCGGCTGGGGAAGCGGCACCATGATGTACACGACAGCACCCATCATCAACACACCGGTCGCCACCCAGAACCACGCCGGATAGTCCGCCCGCCTGGCTTTCCTGCGGCTGTCCGCCACTGCCGCCAGTGACGCCGCCGCCTCCTCGGGGCTGGTTTTCGAGTTCGAGCCGTGAGTTTCCATGACGGCAACCATAGTGTTTCCATAGCGGAAACTCAACCGGCGGAGATGCCCCGCGACGACGCCGAGATGGAGAAGGCGATCAGCTCGACTCCCGGTGCTCCCGGCTACTCCCGGCAGGCCACCTGGCCGTGGAGCACGGCGAGCCGGGCCGGGGCCGGGAGCTGGCCGGGCGGGTGGACCCGACGGGCGTGCCGTCGAGGGCGCGGCAGGCGATTGGCTCCTGGTCACGGCACCCCACGCTTGTATGAACGGAGCTCTCGCACACCCCATCCGCACGAACGGAGCTCTCGTGCAACCGGGGCCGGGGCTTCCGGGGGGTGCTCGCGGGCAGGCTGGTTGCACGAACGGGGCTCTCGTGCGGCCCGGCTGCACGAACGGAGCTCTCGCGCAACTGGGCCGGGGTCCGCCTGCCGGAGAGTCGGGGCGGGCAGTCCAGGTCGTGTGGGCTGTCCCGAGCAGGTGCTGCTCAGGTGCGGTCGGCGACCGTGGCTCCGGACTCGACGTGCCTCGCGCAGTGTGCGCAGCAGAAGAACCTGCTGCCGGCCTGCACCCCGTGGCCGATGACCGTGCACCCGCAGTGCTCGCACACCGGGGCCGTCCGGTGGATGGCGCACTCGAAACTGTCGAACGTGTGCACCTCACCGGCGGCGTGCACCTCGAACGTCGCGTCGTAGTCGTTCCCGCATACCTCGCACGCGGCCATGATGGTCACCCGGCGAGCACGCCCCGATGCATGCCGGCCGGCTGCGGTGTGCGCGAACGTGTCGACCGCGGACCGGGACGACGGCCCGCCACGCCACGTTCGGCGCCCGCCGGTGCGGCGAGGGTGCAGCCGATCGACCGCGACCGCCGCGACCCGGCGCCGGGCCCTGAACGCGAGCACGGGCGGCGCACCCCCTCGGCACGGGGTCCGGGCGTGCAACACTTGCCGACGTGAACGGTACGACCGGCGAGGTCGGCGGCCCTCCGCCGTCGGATGTGCCCCCGGACGCCGTGCAGCCGCTGTTGCGGATGACCCGGGTCCTGGTGGGCGTGGCCACCCGGGCGGTCGAGCAACTCGACGTCGGGGTGTCGTTGCCGCAGTTCCGGCTGCTGCTGGCCCTGTCCGAGCTCGGTCCGACCCCGTGTGCCCGGGTCGCGGCGGAGCTGGGGTCGGTGGCCTCGTCGGTCACCCGGCTCGCCGATCACCTGGAGGATGCCGGCTATCTGGTCCGGCACCGGGCGCGCCCCAACCGCAGCATCGTCCGGCTGGAGCTGACCGCGTCCGGCCAGGACCTGGTGCGCCGGGTGGTGGCCTGGCGCGCCGCCGAGCTGGATCGCCTCCTCGCCGAGATCCCGGCGTCCAGCCGTGCCGACATGGCGCGGGCCGTGGCGCGGTTCTGCGACGTGGCCGAACCGGAGTACGGCGGCGGGTCCGGCCCGATCCCCGTGTGACCGGCCTGATCCCCGTGTGACCGGCCGCCACCAGGGATTTGCAGTCGGCAAGTCTTGCCGGGTTTAACGACTCCGTCAGGGGTACTCGGGTGTCGTGAGGACGACACACCCGGCGGGCGCACTCCCCGGGTCGCGGTTGCGGGCCTCGGAGTCGAACTGTCCGGGCCGGGTGGCCACCCTGGTGCAGGGGCGCCGTGCCGATCCCGCGGCGGTCTGGTTCACGCGGCTGCTCGGGCTGCGCCACCTCGGGCAGGCCGCGGGTGCCCTGGTCGCCCCGGACGTGCTCACCCCGCGCCGCGGCGCGGTGATCGACGGGCTGCACGCGGTCACGATGCTGGCGCTGCTCGCCGACCGCCGGTACCGCCGCGCGGCCGCGCTCAACATCGTCGTCGCCTGCGGCTTCGTGGGGCTCGGCCTCGCGCGGCCGTCGGGAGGACCGGCATGACCGACCTCGAGCTCGCCCCTCCGCGCGTCGTCGACCACGTGGACCCGCAGGCCCTGGAGGCCGACCTGCGCGCCCGGGTGAACGGCGAGGTCCGCTTCGGCGCGGGAGCACGCGGTGCCTACTCGACCGACGGCTCGAACTACCGCCAGGTGCCGATCGGCGTGGTGATCCCCTACGACGTGGAGGCGGGCGCGCGGGCGCTGGCGGTGTGCCGCGAACACGACGCACCGGTGCTGTCCCGCGGCGGGGGCACCAGCCTCGGCGGCCAGTGCACGAACGCCGCGGTCGTCATCGACTGGACGAAGTACTGCAACCGGGTCGTCTCGGTGGACCCGGCGGCCCGCACCTGCGTGGTCGAGCCGGGGATCTTCCTCGACGACCTCAACCACGAGCTCGCCGGGCACGGGCTGATGTTCGGCCCGAAACCGGCCACGCACAGCCACTGCGCGCTGGGCGGGATGATCGGCAACAACTCCTGCGGGTCGACCGCGCAGCGCTACGGCAAGACCGTCGACAACGTGCACGCTCTGGAGGTGCTGACCTACGGTGGGCTGCGCTGCTGGGTCGGCCGGACCGGCGACGACGAGCTGGCCGAGATCACCTCGTCCGCCGGCCCCCGGGCCCAGCTCTACCGCGGCCTGCGCGATCTGCGCGACCGTTACGCGGAGCGGGTCCGCACCGGGTTCCCGGACATCCCGCGCCGGGTCTCGGGCTACAACCTGGACGCGCTGCTGCCCGAGCAGGGCTTCGACGTGGCGAAGCTGCTGGTGGGCAGCGAGGGCACGCTGGCCACGGTGCTGCACGCGCAGCTCGACCTGGTGCCGACCGTGCCCACGACCAGCATGCTGGTGCTCGGCTACGACGACGTCTACGCCGCCGCCGACGCGGTGCCCGACGTGCTGGCCGGTTGCGAGGTCGCGCCGTTGCAGCTCGAGGCCCTGGACCACCGGCTGGTCGAGATGATGGAGCACCTCGGCGCGCACCTGGACTCGATCCGGGCACTGCCCGAGGGCAAAGCGTGGCTGATGCTGCAGTTCGGCGCCGACACCGACGCCGAATGCGATGCGCACGCCCACGGTGTGCTGGACGCGCTGGGCAAGAGCACCGACGACGCCGACGTGTCGCTGACCGACGACCCCGAGCGGGAGGCCCGGATGATGGCCGCCCGGGAGGCCGGGCTGGGCGTCACCGCGCGGGCCCCGCTGATGCACGACACCTGGGAGGGCTGGGAGGACTCCGCGGTGCCCCCGGACCGGCTCGGGGCCTACCTGCGTGACCTGCGGGACCTGTTCTCCGAGTTCGACCTGGGGACCCCCTCGCTCTACGGGCACTTCGGGCACGGCTGCGTGCACACCCGGGTCCCGTTCCGGCTGGAGAGCGCGGGCGGGGTCGCGGAGTTCCGCCGGTTCCTGCAACGGGCCGCCGACCTGGTGGTGTCCTACGGCGGGTCGCTGTCCGGCGAACATGGCGACGGGCAGGCCCGGGGCGAGCTGCTCGAGCGGATGTTCGGGCCGGAGCTGGTCGCCGGGTTCGGCGAGGTCAAGGCGTTGTTCGACCCGGGCAACCGGATGAACCCGGGCAAGGTGGTGGCCCCCTACCGGGTGGACGAGAACCTGCGCCTGGGCGCGGCCTGGCGTCCCACGCCGCACGACACGCAGTTCGGCTACCCGCACGACGGGGGCAGCTTCACCCACGCGGTGATGCGCTGTGTCGGGGTCGGCGCGTGCCGTCGGAGCAGCCCGCAGGGCGGGGTGATGTGCCCGTCCTACCAGGTCACCGGCGAGGAGGAGCACTCCACGCGGGGGCGGGCACGGCTGCTGTTCGAGATGCTTGAGGGCCACGACGACTCCGCGGTGACCGACGGTTTCCGGTCCGCGGCCGTGCGCGACGCGCTGGACCTGTGCCTGGCCTGCAAGGGCTGCAAGTCCGACTGCCCGGTCGGGGTGGACATGGCCACCTACAAGGCCGAGTTCCTCTCGCAGCACTACCGGCGCCGGCTGCGTCCGGCCGCGCACTACTCGATGGGCTGGCTCCCGCTGTGGGCGCGGCTGGCCCGGTTCGCGCCGCGGCTGCTCAACGCCGCGCTGCACGCGCCCGGGCTCGCCCGGCTCGGCAAGCGCCTGGCCGGGATCGCGCCCCAGCGCGACGCCCCGGCCTTCGCCGGCGAGACCTTCCAGGAGTGGTGGGCCGGCCAGGGGCGGCCCCGGCCCGATCCGCGCGACCCGCGCACCGTGGTGCTGTGGCCGGACACGTTCACCAACCACTTCGAACCGCACGTCGCGCGCGCGGCGGTCGAGGTGCTGGAGTCGGCGGGTTTCGTGGTGGCGGTGCCGACGCGGGCGCTGTGCTGCGGGCTGACCTGGATCTCCACCGGCCAGCTGGGCACCGCGAAGCGGGTGTTCGGGCGCACCGTCGCCGCGCTGCGGCCGTGGATCGAGGCCGGCACCCTCGTCGTCGGGCTGGAGCCCTCCTGTACCGCGGTGTTCCGTTCCGACGCCCCGGAGCTGTTTCCCGACGACGAGGACGTGGCGCGCCTCGCCGGCCGCTTCGTCACCCTGGCCGAGGCGTTGCTCAACCACGCCCCCGACGGGTGGGAGCCCCCGCAGCTCGAGCGGGCGGCGATCGTGCAGACGCACTGCCACCAGCACGCGATCATGAAGGCCGACGCCGACGCCGAGCTGATGCGCCGCGCCGGCATCGACGCCGACACGCTCGACTCCGGCTGCTGCGGGCTGGCCGGGAACTTCGGCTTCGAGGACGGCCACTACGACGTGTCGATGGCCTGCGCCGAGCAGGCGCTGCTGCCCGCGGTACGCGACGCCGGCCCGGACACCCTGGTGCTCGCCGACGGGTTCAGCTGCCGCACCCAGGTCGCGCACGCGCGGATCACCCGCGGCGGCACCGGCCGCCGCGCGATCCACCTTGCCGAGGCGCTGCGGATGGCCATGAACAACACGACCGACACCGACCCCGACACGACTGACACCGACACCACAGGCAAGGAGTAGGCATGGCACAGAAGGTTGCGGACTACGTCCTGGCCCGGCTGGGCGAGTGGGACGTGGAGCACGTGTTCAGCTTCGCGGGCGACGGCATCAACGGCCTGATCGCCGCGTGGGGGCGGGCCGGCGACGACGCGCCCCGGTTCGTCCAATCCCGGCACGAGGAGCTCGCCGCGTTCGAGGCGGTCGGCTACGCCAAGTTCTCCGGCAAGGTCGGGGTGTGCGCGGCCACCTCGGGGCCGGGCGCGATCCACCTGCTCAACGGCCTCTACGACGCCAAGCTCGACCACGTGCCGATGGTCGCGATCGTGGGCCAGACCACCCGGTTCGCGATGGGCGGCTCGATCCAGCAGGAGGTCGACCTGCACTCGCTCTACAAGGACGTCGCCGCCGACTTCGTCGAGACGGTCACGGTGCCCCAGCAGCTGCCCAACGTCATCGACCGGGCCATGCGGACGGCGATCGCACGGCGCACCGTCACCGCGATCATCCTGCCCTCGGACGTGCAGGAGCTCGACTACTCCCCGCCCACGCACGAGTTCAAGATGGTCCCCTCCAGCCTGGACTTCTCGCCCGGGTTGCCGGTCCCGGACGAGGCCGACCTGCGGCGCGCGGCCGAGGTGCTCAACGCGGGGGAGCGGGTCGCGATCATGATCGGGCAGGGCGCCCGCGCCGCGGCCGACGAGGTCACCGAGGTCGCCGACGTGCTCGGCGCCGGGGTCAGCAAGGCCCTGCTGGGCAAGGACGTGCTGCCCGACGACCTGGCGTTCGTCACCGGCGCGAACGGGCTGCTGGGCACCCGCCCGTCGTATGAGCTGATGCGCGACTGCGACACGCTGCTGATGGTCGGGTCCGGCTTCCCGTACAGCCAGTTCCTGCCCGAGCTCGACCAGGCGCGGGCGGTGAACATCGACATCGACCCGATGATGGTCGGGCTGCGCTACCCGTTCGAGGTCAACCTCGCCGGGGACGCCGCGCGGACGTTGCGCGGGCTGCTGCCGATGCTGACCCGCAAGGACGACCGTTCGTGGCGGGAGACCGTCGAGTCGAACGTGGCCCGCTGGTGGGAGGTGCTGGAGCGCCGTGCCGGTGTCGAGGCCGACCCGGTCAACCCGGAGCAGGTCTTCCACGAGCTCTCGCCGATGCTGCCGGCCAATGCGATCCTGACGTCGGACTCCGGGTCGGCGGCGAACTGGTACGCGCGGCACCTGAAGATCCGCCGGGGGATGCGCGCGACCCTGTCCGGGGGCCTGGCCACGATGGGGCCGGGGCTGCCGTATGCGACCGGCGCCAAGTTCGCGCACCCGGAGCGGCCGGTGTTCGCCCTGGTCGGGGACGGCGCCATGCAGATGAACGGGATCAATGAACTGATCACCATCGCGAAGTACTACCAGGAATGGGCCGATCCGCGGGTGGTGGTCGGCGTGCTCAACAACCAGGATCTCAACCAGGTCACCTGGGAGCTGCGCGCGATGGCCGGTTCGCCGGACGTCCCGTTCGCCCAGCACATCCCGGACTTCCCCTACGCGGGCTTCGCTGAGAGCATCGGCCTGGCTGGCGTCAAGGTCACCGACCCGGGCCAGGTCCGTGGGGCGTGGGAGAAGGCGCTGGCCGCGGACCGGCCGTGCGTCGTGGAGTTCGTCACCGACCCGGACGTGCCCCCGATCCCGCCGCACGCCTCGCTGGACCAGATGGAGAGCACCGCCGCGGCGCTGCTGCGCGGCGACCCGGAGGCGTGGGACGTGGTCAAGACCGGGGTGAAGTCCAAGGCTCAGGACTTCCTGCCCGGCCGATGACGGGGTCGATGACGGGGCCGATGACCGCGCCGCTGCCGGGCGTATCGGTCGAGCGGGTCGAGGCCGCCGCCTACACCGTCCCGACCGACGCGCCCGAGTCGGACGGCACGCTGGCGTGGGACTCGACGACGTTGGTGCTGGTCCGCGCACACGCCGGTGGGCGGAGCGGTCTCGGCTACACCTACGCCGGGCCGGCCGCGGCCGCCGTCGTGACCGGCACCCTCGCCGACGTGGTGCGTGGCGCGGACGCGCGCACCCCGCCGGCGAGCTGGGACGCGATGCAGCGGGCGGTGCGCAACCTCGGCAAGCCCGGCCTGGTGGCCGAGGCGATCTCGGCCGTCGACATCGCGCTGTGGGACCTGCACGCGCGACTGCTGGAGGTCCCGCTGACGATCGCGCTCGGCGCCGTGCACGCCACCACACCGATCTACGGCAGCGGCGGGTTCACCTCCTACGACGACACGGAGCTGGCCCGCCGGCTCGCCGGCTGGGTCGAGGAGGGCATCCCGGCGGTGAAGATGAAGGTCGGTCGCGAGCCGGGGGCCGACCCGCACCGGGTCCACGTCGCGCGCGCGGCGATCGGGGAGGCGACCGAGCTGTTCGTCGACGCCAACGGCGCCTACACCCGCAAGGACGCGCTGCGGCGGGCCGAGCAGTTCGCCGAGCACGACGTGACGTGGCTGGAGGAGCCGGTCAGCTCCGACGACCTGGCCGGACTGCGGCTGCTGCGCGACCGCGGCCCGGCCGGGATGGACATCGCGGCCGGCGAGTACGGCTACCACCTGCCCTACTTCGGACACATGCTCGAGGCCGGCGCGGTGGACTGCCTGCAGGCCGACGTCACCCGGGCCCTGGGCATCACCGGGGTGCTGCGGGTCGCGGCGCTGTGCGACGCGCGCAGCCTCGACCTGTCACTGCACTGTGCCCCGCAGGTCAGCGCACACGTCGGTACCGCGGTCTGGCACCTGCGACACCTGGAGTACTTCCACGACCACGTCCGCGTCGAACGGATCGCGTTCGACGGGGTGCTCGAGCCGGAGCCCGGCGGCGTGCTGCGCCCGCAGCGCTCCCGTCCCGGGCTGGGGCTGGACGTCCGAACCGCCGACCTGGAGCAGTACCGGGTCGCCTGAGCGGACCCGGCGCCCGCGCGGATCAGCCGGGCATGGTCTCACCACCGGTCGGGGCCAGTACCTCGCCGGTGTAGTACGAGGACAGCGACGGCGCTGCGAGGAACACATAGGACGGTGCGATCTCGTCGGGCTGCGCGGGCCGTCCGATCGGTGCCTGGGTCCCGAACGACTCGACCTTGTCGGCCGGCATCGTGGCCGGGATCAGTGGCGTCCACACCGGACCGGGGGCGACGCAAGGACGACGACGCGCGGGAGTCGGCGGGGGCCGAGGCGCGCGAACTGGTCGAGATGGCCGAGACGCGGCTGCGGCGAGCGGTCCCGGTCGCCCTCGGCCACGATGACCCAGGCGCACTCGCTCGACGTGCCGCTCGCGGAGGACGGGCCGAGCCTGGGTGACCGGCTCGCGGTCGAGGACGACGCTCTCGACCTCGTCGAGCAGCGCGGCATGCTGCGCCAGCTGATCAACGAACTGCCCGAGCGCGAGCGCACGATCCTGTTGATGCGCTTCTACGGGGAGCAGACCCAGACGTGTATCGCCGAGCAGGTCGGGGTGTCGCAGATGCACGTGTCCCGGTTGCTGAGCCGGACGATCGAGCATCTGCGGTCCCGGATGGATGCCGACGATCCGGACGGCGGCGGGTCGCTGCTCGAGGATCGGCTCGCCTCCGCGGAGGACGACTGACAGCTTTCCGGAGGAGGCCCGCGGCTGTTCGCGGGGCGTTTGACGGCGATGTGTCGGCCGTCGCGGGCGGGGTACCCGCACACACGACCCTCGAAGGAGGAGACGACATGCCCCAGGCCTGGAACGACAAGCGTGAACGGCAGTACCAACACATCAAGGAGCAGACCGAGGAGCGCGGCAGCAGCGAGGAGCGCGCCGAGGAGATCGCCGCGCGGACCGTGAACAAGGACCGCGCCCAGACCGGCGAGTCCCGGCAGGCCAGCAAGACCTCGACCCAGGTCGTCTCACCCGAGCACCGGGGCGGCAAGCGCTCCGGCAAGCGGGAAGGCCCCGGCGGGGAGACCAAGCAGCAGCTCTACGACGACGCCCAGCGTGCCGGGGTGCCCGGCCGCTCGTCGATGACCAAGGACGAGCTCAAGAAGGCCCTCGGCAACAAGTAGCCGGGCAAGGCGTGCGGGTCACCGCGGGGCCGGGTCGTCGGGTGCGGACGGGGGCCGTGGCAGCGCAGGCAGGTCGTTCGTGGGTGCTCCCACCTGCTCGAAGTAGCGGTGGGCGGAGCGCAGGACCGCGCCGTGCGCGTCGTCGGTGATGACGTAGCCCCACCACGCGCTGTAGAGCGAGGAGTACCGGTAGGTCGCGGTGAGGTGTAGGGCTCGGCTGATGCGTGCGGGTCGCTCGGGGATCAGGTTGGGGTAGCTGTACATGAAGCCGACCCAGCGCCGGTCGGGGACGACGGTGAAGATGTCGCCGGCGCACAGCGCTCCCCGGCCGTCGACGCCGGTGTCCCAGTGCAGGACGGTGCCCCCGGCGAAGTGCACGCCGGCGTTGAGCAGCGTGCGGCCGGGCAGGATCTCCCGGCGCTCGCCCTCCCAGAACACGACGTTGTCGCGGCGCGGGACCCACTGCTCGTCGCGGGCGTGCACGTAGATCGGGATGTCGCCGAGCGCGCGGCTCCAGGTGGCCATGGTGGAGTAGTAGTGCGGGTGGGACAGGGCGATCGCGGCGACGCCGCCGAGCTCGCGGATGCGGGCCAGGGCGTCGTCGCCGATCAGTGGGGTGCAGTCCCACAGGACGTTGCCTCCCTCTCCGGGCACGAGCAGTGCTCGTTGGGCGATCCCGAAGCTCGGGGTGGTCCCGATCCCGGTCAGTCCGGGTACCTCCTCGCGCACCTCGTTCCGGTGGCCGTTCGTGGCCAGGCCGCGCAGTGAGGTCCACTGCTGTCCGCCCCAGGCCACGTGCTCGCGGTCGTCGGCGCAGATCGGGCAGACCGACCGGTCGACGCCGGGTTCGTACTGCACGCCGCAGGTGGCACAGACGGGGTGGTCGAGATCCAGATCCATGGCGGCCCTCACGGTTCGTAACGGTTCACGGTTCGACGCCGCCGAGCTCGTCCGGGGCTCCGGGTGGTCGCGGCAGCGGTCGGTCTCGGGGCGGGCCGTCAGGCGCTCGTCGTCGATGGGGTTATCGCAGACGGCGCACCGGCCGTAGCTGCCGTCGTCGACGCGTTGCAGTGCGGAGAGCACCTGCTCCCGGCGCCGGCGCAGCGTGCCCGCGGTCAGGTCGCGGTCCATCGACTCGGCCACGCGGGACCCGCTGTCGGCGATGTCCATCCCGTCGGCGGTGCGGTCCTCGAGGACCTGGCCGGCCCGGGCCTCGACCTCGGTCTCGACGTCGGCGTCGATCTGCTTCAGCTCGGCCTCGAGCAGGCTGCGTGCACGGTTCGGTTCCATGAGTGCTCCTTGATAAAGGGTGCGATCTCCAGGCTCTGCGGTACCCGTGCGGGCGCCGCGCAATCATCGGGTGGCCGGTGGTGGTGTACCTCGCCCGGGCCGGGGTAAGCGGGGATTCGAGACGTGAACGCGAGCGCCGAGAGGAGAGTCCGCGTGGCGACCTACCAGGAGTTCGTCGAAGGTGTACGGGAGCTGGCCGGGCGGATCGACGCGGTCGTGGGCGGGTTCGGATGATAGCCTCGGGCCCCGTGGCCGAGCGGGGTGACGACGGCGAACAGGAGCCGGCTCGGGTCGGCAGTTCCGACGTCACGGCCCGGATCGCGGTCGAGTTCGCGGCCTTACTCCCTGCCCAGGTCATCGACGAGGTGATCCGGGACTGCCGCCGGGACCTTCGGGGCGTCTCCGCGGCGATGATGCCCGAGCTCCTCGAGCGCTTGGTCCGGCAGTGCCTGATCGACCGGGTGGGCGACGGCGAGAGCGGACCCGATAACTGACCCGGAGACAATCGGTGCGTGGGATCCGGGTGGCGCGAGCAGGGACCGTCGGCACGGACCGCGAAGGACCGGACGGAAGAGGCCGAAGAGCAGGTCGAGCACGTCGTGCACGAGGCTGCGGACAAGGCGGTGACCGGCGGCGGGGACGCGCCGAGCCGTGCGGTCGAGCTCCTCGGCCGGTTCGGGCTGGTCGCCTACGGCGTGGTCCATCTGCTCGTCGCCGGGCTCGGCGTCCGCCTGGCGTTCGGCGCCCGGTCCACGGAGGTCGACCAGCGCGGCGCGATCGCGGCGGTGGCGTCGTCCGGCGGCCCGTGGGGAACCGTGGTGCTGGTGGTGTTCGTTGCCGGTCTGGCTTCGTTCGCCGTCTGGCAGGTCGCCGTCTCCGGCGGTGAGCGGCGGCGCAAGCGGATAGGGGCGAGCGCGAAGGCGGTGGCGGTGGTCGTGGTCGTGGTCGCGGGGATCGCCGCCCGATTCGTCGCGAACAGTCCCGGCGGGTCCGGCCGGACCGGGCCGGAATGGCTGACGGGCCTGCTGCTCGACGTGCTCGGCGGGCGCTGGTTGGTCGCTTGTGTGGCGGCGTTCGTCCTGACCATCGCGGCGACGATGGTCTACACCGGCCTGGCGCGAACGTTCCTCGGCGACCTCGTCGAGGACGTCCCCCGACGGGTACGCCGGGTGGCGGTGGTGTTGGGCATCGCGGGGAACCTCGCGCGAGCCGTCGCGTTCGGTGCGGTCGGGGTCCTGTTCGCCGAGGCGGCCCTGCACACCGACCCCGGCCGGGTCGGCGGGTTGAACGAGGCCCTGCGCGGCCTGACCCGGCAGCGGCGGGGAGTAGCCCCGCTGCTGGTCCTCTCGGCGGGACTGGCCGCGTTCGGCGGCTACTGCATGATCGACAGCATCTACCGGCGAGCCTGAGGTCCCCGCCGTGCCGACCGCGCCGGTCGGCACGGCGCCGGCCGGTGCTCACTGGCCCGACACAACGCTCGCAATGAGTCGCTCCCTCCGCTACGTTCACCTGTGATCTAGAACACACCAGGAGGAGAACGGCTATGGCAGACAGCGTGTATCGAGTGACCGAGGTCGTCGGCACCAGCAGCGAGTCGTGGGCCGCCGCGGCTCGCGTGGCCGTGGAGACGGCCGCCAAGTCGGTCCGCGATCTCCGGGTCGCCGAGGTGGTTCGGCAGGATGTCGTGATTCAGGACGGCGGCATCTCCGCCTTCCGCGTCCGACTCGCGATCTCGTTCAAGTACGACTCTGAGGAGTAGGGGCGGTCGCGCTCCGGGGGCGTGGATCTGGTGTGCAAGCTGGAGCAGGGCCGTCGGCATACGGCGTCGATCGCGAGCTTGCACCGGCTGGCGCGGGCGCTGGACGTGAACGCGGGGGGGTTGCTGGGCCGGCCGTCGCCGCTGCCTGATCCGGGCCCGCACTCGGGTGCGGTGGCGATCCGCCGGGCGCTCACGTGGGTTGTTGCACGAGCGGAGCTTTCGTGCGGCCCGGCTGGACGGATGGAGCTCTCGTGCAACTCAGCCGCGCCAGATCGTGCGCGAGCTGCGGGAGCGCACCCCTACGCCGCGCCAGGCAGCAGACCTGCTCGCGCGAGCACCCGGTCGACCAGCTCGTCGGTCAGCCGGTACCCGCCCCCGGTGCGCTCGCGGGTGTCGGCCACGACGGCGTCCGGGTCGATGCCGAGCCGGTCGACCTCATCGCTGTAGCGCGCGACCCATGCCCGGACGCTCCCGGCCGTCGCCTCGGGGTGGAACTGCACCCCGAGGTGGGGGCCGTGCACGAACGCCTGCGCGGAGCGCCGGGTACGGGCCACCTGGACGCTGTCCAGGCCCGGCTCCAGCCGGTCGGAGTGCCAGGTCAGCCAGGGCCCGGGCGCGACGACGTCCGGGGCGGTGGTCTCGACCGTCACCCAGCCGAGTTCGGGGCCGTCCGGCATAGGGCCGGCCTGTCCGCCGAGCACCCGGCACAGCAGCTGGGCGCCGAAGCAGATACCGAAGACCGGGATCCCGATCTCGACCGCCCGCTCCAGCAGCGACCACTCGCTGCGAAGGTAGGTCACCGACTCGTCGGCCGCGGAGTCGCTGGAGCCCAGCGGCACGACGAGGTCGAACCCGGCCGGGTCGGGCAGCCGCTCCGCTCGCGCCTGCACCATCTCGATGGTCGCGCCGAGCCCGGCGAGCCGGTCGCCGACCAGCCCGGGTGGAGCGTCGGCCTGGTGCTGCACGAACAGCACACGCATCAGAGGAGCCCTCCTCATCTCGTGGAACCGGGCGATATTCGAGGCCCACGGTAGGTGTCGACGCGAGCACGCCGGTTATTCGTGCCCGAGGAGTCGTGTCAGGTGCTCGCACCGGCCGGCTCCCAGGTCCGGCCGGTTGAACACACAGCCGGCTGGGCCGCCCCATGGTCGTGGTCCGCATACGCGTGGAGCTGCGGGACGTACACCCGTCGCGCTCACGGACATGCTGGCGGCCCCGGCGGTTGTGGTGTCAACCGCCGGGGCCTTGGGTGGCAGCGGCCCCGGGCGCCGCTCCCGCCCCGCCGAGAGGCTACTGACGACACCGGGGCCGGCTCGTCCTCCTAGCGCTTGAAGTCCATTTCGGCCAGGTGAGTCTGTACCGTCCTGCCGGACTGCCACGGGTTGGCGCCCAACACCACGTCCGGCATCGGGATGTCCGCCCGGCCTTCCCGCTTCTGTTGCGTGGACACCCCGAGTCTGCGGTCGCGGTCGCGGACGAGCTCCGCATTCGCCTGGTCGTCTCGGTCAGCGCCATCATCAGCTGCGGAACGCCGTACGGGAAGTCGTCGCGGTCGTACTGCCAGGTGTGGAACGTCTTCCCGTATGTGGTCACGAGGTCGGCGAAGTAGGCCTTCTCCGCGATGTCCGGGATACCGGGCGCGACCAGCATTCCCGACTTCACCTCGTAGTGGTGGCTGTGCCACAGCCGTTTCTCGTCCTCGGGAAGGTTGCGGAACCGCTGCTCGCTGACGATGTACTCGATTCCGATCAGGCGGGCGTCGGGGGCATTGCGGTCGAAGATCACGCACTGGTGCAGGTCGTGCTGCAGGTGGATGCAGAAGTGGGAGGCCTCCACCTGCCGGCCCATCTCGTCGGCGTACATGTGGAAGCCGTTGAGGTAGGTGCTCATCGCGGCCAGCGGGTACTTCGGCTGCATCAGTCCGGACGCCATGTCGAGCACGCGGTGCTTCAGCGGGTGCCCCTTGCCGGTCATGGCGGTCGTTGTCACTTTGCGACCGAGCGCGACAGCTACCGCGGCCGCCGCACCGGCGGCCACGCCCGTCCCGAATGAGCCGCCCACTCCCCGCCGGCCGGAGCGACGCGAGACCGGGCCGTTGCGTGTCGATGTCATGCCTGCGGCCTACCCGGACCCGGGCGTCCGAACCGTCTGCGAGTCTTCGTCCGGGTCGCGGCGGACAAGTACGGCGTGCGCGGTGTCACGGATCTCAGCGTGTCGGTGCCGAGGATCCAGCCGCGGATGCGGACCAGGATCGCCGAGGGGCTCGGGTTCCTGGGCGTGGAGCTGGATCCGGACAGCAACGGTGTGGAGCGGGGCGCCGGCGACGCTTTCGTCTCCCCGGACGGGGCCGCGGCGGCGTGCCCGGTCGTCAGCGCAAGCGATGACCTGATCATCGCCGAGCAGGTTCGGGCGATACTGAACGCCTGAATCGGCGTTTCGGGTCGGGGCTCACGGGGAGCCCTGGCCCGGGACGGTGTCGCCGACGACAGCCTGCGGCGACGATGGCGCCGGGCCCACGTTCGAGCCGTTGTCATTGCTGCGGGCCCGGGTTCCGCGTTCGTTGACCAGCCATTGGGCGACGTCACGGACCTTGACGTTGCGTGTCTGCGATGTGCGCACGAGCAGGTCGAACGCCGCACCGGAGGAAAGGCCGAAACGCTCCATCAGGATGCCCTTGCCCTGACCGATGACATCACGGGTTTCCACGGCCCGACGCAGGTTCGCCACCGCGTGTGCCCCGTATACCGTCACCCCCACGTGCATGGCGAACACCTCACCCAGGACCCGGTCGCTGTGCCCGAAACCGTCCCGACGGGTCGAGTACAGGTTCACCGCCCCGGGCGCGAGGCCGTCCGGGGCCATCGCGAACGACAACAGGCTCGATATGCCCGCCTCTACCGCGGCCGCGGCGAAACGGGGCCAACGTTCGTCCGCGGCGAAAATCGTCGACCTGCACGATCTTGCTGGTGCCTTCCTCCAGCGCACTCACGCACGGTCCTTCACCGAGTTCGGCCTGCAACGCGTCCAGGGCGGCGATTCGCGGATCGCTCGGGGCGCGGGTGCTCAAGCTACCGTTTTCGGACATGGTGATCCCGGCGTAGTCGGCCCCCGGAACGTTGAGCACCACTACCTCGACCAGCCGTGCCAGGGTCTGGTCGAGATCTTCCAACGCGCCCGGGGCCGTGGCCCGGCGGGTGCCCTCGCTCAATATCGCGTTCAGCGCATCAAGATCGTCGGGGGGTCCGGACATCACTCACCAATCGGTTGTCGCGGCGCGTGACCCCGCGGTCAAGGGGATCGTGCTACTTCAAATGAGTACCTGAGCGCCTTCCTGACGGCCACGGCGGCCCGTGCACGGCCGGCAACAACGAGCTGTTCGTGGGGCGGGGCGGGGTACCGGCCGACGTGAACCGGACTTTCGGCGCATCGAGCCGGTTGAAGCGGGTACTGGCCGGTGCACGGCGGAAGGCGTCAGCCCGGCTGGTGGGTCGTCCGGAGGCCGGCGTGCTCGGCCACGCCGACCAGATCCAGGAGCATGACGATCTCCGGGCGCGGGTTGTCGAGGGTGAGCGTGCGCCCGTGTCGTGCGGCGTCGTCTCCGGCGTCGACCACCGCTCTGATTCCGGCCGCGGAGCAGAACGACAGGCCTGTCAGGTCGATGACGTCGGCGCCGCCGTGCACCGCGCTGCGGAGCACGCTGGTGAACCGGGAGAGATTGTCCGCGGCGATCTCACCACCGACCTGGAGCCGGTTGCTCCACCGCGCCGCCCACCACAGGCCGTCCTCGAGCTCACCGTCCCCTCGGGCGAACGTGTGCTCGAGAAGCGGGCCGGCGGCGACCGTTTCGCAACGGGTGTGTACGTGCACCCCGATACGGTCGGCGAGCTGGTGCAGCGCGGCTCGATCCGACATCTCCGTCGACAGGTGGTCGGCGTCGATCAGCAGCGCCGATCCGGTCCATCGGTCCGACGGGGTCCGGTGCACGAGTGGTTCGTAGATTTCCCACAGCTCGCCCGGGCCATCGGTGATGGTGCGGACCCGGTCGGCGGGGACCAGCTCGAGCTGTCCGGACCCGAGGGCCTCCCCCAAGGCGCCACCGTGGCGATGGAGAGTTTCCGCGACCGTGGCGGGTGAGCCCTGCTCGCGGGTGAGCTGGTAGACGACCTTGTATCCGTGCCGCAATGCGGCGCCGATCCAGCGCTGAAGGGCGGCGTCTCGTCCGGCGATGTCGTCGTAGATGAGGATGCTGTGCCAGGACGATGCCTGCGGGCCTGTACCGGCCTCCGACGGCAGTTGTCGCATCACGTCGTCCACTCCAGACAGTTCCCAGGCCGGGGTGCCGGACCGCTGCGGGTTGAACAGGTCCCTCGGTCGCCGGATCGGCGCCCCGAGCGATTCCGACGGTATAGGTGGTCAGCGGGGGTGACAAGCAATCAGCGCGCCGTGCGCTTTCCGGACGAAGGCAGCAGCAGTGACACCCCGGGCGGCGACCTGACCGAGCACGGCGCCGATCCGGCTGCGCGGGATGGGTCTCCCGATACGGCGAAGCGGTCCGCCGCTTCCTCGTCGGGCACGGATCGTGCGGCGACCCACACTCCTGGTGGGGACCTCACCGATCACGGGGCCGACCCCTCTCGGAACGTGACGCCCCCTGATCAGACCACCGCGACGCACGGCGCACTCGATGGCCTGCCGGAGGTGGCTCAGCCCAGGGCGTCGAGTTCTTCCCGCGCGTGTTGTGCCGGGACGGCGTGTGCGTGCATGTCCGCCCATGGATCGGCCTTCTGTCCGTGGGGAGTACGGCGTGATCGCGGTCTGGGCTGCGAGTTGCTGATCGGTCATCTGTGGGGCTACCCGCCCTCGGCGCCGGGAATCCCGGTCGTGAGCTGCGTTGGTCCGCACCCAGACCTCGGCGCCGGCGACGACCCGGTGAGGGCGTAGGGGGAGTGGGGTCGAACGGGCCCGATCGCGGCGTCGAGTACCTCGCTTGCGGTTCGGCAAACGCTCCCGGCTCGGGGTGTGGCGCCGGGCGGTGATGGAGTATCAAGGAGCCGAAGACGTGTAGAGCCACCTGCGCGTGCCCGCTGTCGTTCGCGTGCATCCGGAGGACCGTCATGCGAATCTCGATCGTTTCGGCCAACGTCAGCCCACTGGCCGAGCCAGGGGAGCCCGGCTGGTGCGGCCAGGCCGTGCGGGTCGCCGAGCTGGCCGACGCGCTCGCCGCGAGCGGTCACCAGGTCAGCGTCCTTGCGCGTCGGGACGACCCGGCGCGACCCGCGACGGTCGAGCCCCGGCCGGGTCTGACGATCCGCCACCTCGACGGCGGCCCCGCCGCGCCGCTGTCGCAGGAACGCCTGGTCGCTACCGTCCCCGAGCTGGCAGGCCGGCTGGAACAGCTGTGGCAGGCCGAACGCCCGGAGCTCGTGCATGCCCACCACTGGACCTCCGGACTGACCGTCGGTGCCGCCGTCCGCGACGTCGGCGCCGCCATGGTCCAGACGTTCCACTCCCTCGCCGGCATCGGCCCGGACGTCGGCCCGGCCGGCCGGGCGTCCGCCGAGCGGGCGGTGGCCCGCAGTGCCGATCGGGTCGTGGCACTGAGCGAGGACGAGCTGTTCTCCCTGGTACAGCGCCGTGCGCCGCGCTCGCGGGTGCGGGTGGTCCCGGCCGGTATCGACACCGAGGCCTGGCGTCCGGACGGCCCGTCGCTGCGCCGCGCCGAGCGGCCCCGGCTGCTCACTCTCGCCGGCCCAGCCGCGGAGGGCGGGGTGGACGAGGCGGTGGAGGCACTGCACGGAGTGTCGGGGGCGGAGCTGTACGTGGCCGGTGGACCCTCTGCCGAGCGTGCCGGCGACGACCCGGACCTCGCCCGGTTGTGCGCACTCGCGAGACGGGTCGGGGTGGACCGGCGGGTCCGGTTCTTGGGCGCGGTCGGACGCGACGACGTCCCCCGCCTGGTGCGGTCGTGCAACGTGCTGGTCAGTGCCCCGCGGCAGGAGTCGTCCGGGACGGCGGCGCTGGAGGCGATGGCCTGCGGGCGCGCGGTCGTCGCGACGGTCGGGGGCCTGCGGGATGCCGTGGTCGATCAGGTGACGGGCGTGCAGGTGCTGCCCGGGCGCCCGGCCGAACTCGCGGCGGCCGTGCGCGGCGTGTTGGCCGATCCCGGCACGTGCTCCGGCTTCGGGATCGCCGGGCGGGACCGGGCGACGTCGCGCTTCGCCCGGCAGCGGGTCGTGGAGTCGATCACGGAGGTCTACCGGGAGGCCCTGGCCGAGCGCGCCACGGCGGACGCCGACGGCGTCGCGTCCGGCTGACGGGCACGACGCCCGAGCGACGACGGCGGTCGTGCGTGCTGCCTCCGGCCGGAGACCGCACGCGGCCGGGTCAGCGGATGCGGCGCAGCTGGGCTGGGTCGGCCCCGGTGTCCGGTGTGTCGTCGAGCAGGTTCGCGAGTCCGGACAGGACGATCGTGGCTCGTGCGACCGAGCCCTTGGGGGCGCGCACCGACGGGGGCGGGTCGGCGTAGCCGATGAACTCGTGCAGTACCCGCACCGCGGCGAGGCCCAGGACGGTGACCTCGGCGAGGTCCAGCGTGACCGCGCGGGTCCCGCCCGCCGTGGCGTAGAGCAGCGCCGAGTGCAGGTCCTGCGCGGCGGCCGGGTCGACCGGGCCGTGCACGCAGATGCGGGTCGGGGGGGCGCCGGCGGTCAGCATGCCGAACCCGGGGCCGGCGACGTGCAGTCGCGTCCCGCTGTCCCGAGTGATCACCGGCCGACTCAGCGCGAACCGGGCACGCACCGTGGTGCCGCGGGGCCCGGAGTCGATGGTGAGCGCGTCCGAGAGCTCGCGGGCGATGGCCAGGCCGAAGCCGCGGCTGTCCCGGGGTGGGGCCCAGGCGCCGTCGTCGGAGACGGTCAGTGTCACCTCGGGGCGGCTGTCACGGGCGGCGTGCACCCGGATCGGACCGCCCGAACCGCACGGGTAGGCATGCTGCACGGCGTTCGTGGCCAGCTCGGAGGCGACGATCGGGATCGCGGCCAGGGTGTCGGCCGGCGCGCCGACGTCGCGCAGCCAGTCCTCGAGGCGTTCCCGCAGGTCGACGACGTCGGCGGGGTCCGCCTCGATCTCGATGTCCAGTGCCGCCGGTGCGCCGGCGGGCACCGTCGCCGCCATGAGCACGCCCGACGCGTTGCTGCGCAGCCGGTCCAGCACCCGCGCGCACAGGGCGTCCGCGGCGGCGGGGGAGTCGGTCGGTTGCCAGCTTCCGCGCACGATCGTTGCCAGATCGGCCAGGCCCGCTGTGACCGGCTGGCCGGGTCGCTCGACCAGGCCGGCAGAGCACAGGACCAGGGCCGCGCCGGCCGAGATCATCGTGCGGCCCGGCCGCACCGACGGTGCGCCCAGCCCGAGCGGTCCGGCCGTGGCGCCGTCCAGCGGCGCGGAGCCGTTGCCGTCGCAGAGCACCGGTGGGTTGTGCCCGCGGCAGAGGTACTCGAGGGTCTGTGCCGGCGGGTCGACGACGACCGCGGTCAGTGTGGCACCACGGCCGGGGGCGAACATGGCCGCCGCGGCGTCGGCCCGCTGTACCGCGCGGCTCAGCGGCTCCCCGTCGCGCAGCGCCTCGGCGAGCACCGCGCGCAGGGCGCCGACCACGACCGGGACGTCCGGGCCGGGCGCGGGCAGGCTTCCCACGACCAGCGCGGTGCGTCCGCCGGGCAGGACGAGCGTGCCGAACCAGTCGGTGGTCTCCGCGAGGTCTCCGTCGACGCGGTGCACGGCCAGCCGGAGCGAGTCCGGCATCGGAACCTGTGTCGGGTGGTGGTCCGCGAGGTGCGCGTCGGGCGTCGTCGCGGGTTCGGGTAGTTCCGCGGGTGCCGGCGGGGGTTCGGGCGGCGGTGGGGGTTCGAGCTTCGCGTGGGCGTCGTCGCCGGGCGGTGGCACCATGTGCAGGCGGGGCGGCTCCGGCGCCCTTCTCGCCTGCACCAGCACGCCGCGTGCTTCTCTGTCGTCGTCGGTGACGCGGACCAGCTCGACGGCGTAGCGCTCGCCGGACAACGTCCAGTGCAGGTCGCGACGGGCCGAGCCGTGGAGCAGGGTCTGGCGCAGCGCCGTCTCCGCCTCGTCGCGGGACTCCGGCGGGGTCGGCAGCGCGTCGGGGCCGTCGTTCAGGCCGATCCCGGCCGCGCGGGCGGCGGCGTTGGCGACCTGTACGCGCAGGTGGTCGGCACACACTTCCCAGACGGGGTCGGTCAGGTCGTCGAACGCTGCGGCCACGCGGGACGCCCGGGCCTCCATCGACGCGCACCTCCGGCTACTCACTGTCCCTTCGGCATGGGCCTACCCGCTTCACGTGCGGTTACTCGTCTCGGGGCGTGAGCCCGCCGCGACGGGGTACGCGACAGCGGCCACCTGGCACAGTGGCGGGTCGAGGTCGTCCGTGACCGTTCGAGGCGCTGTTGCCGGACTGCGGACGCCTGGTGGACAGGTTCGACGACACGGCTGCACGGGTACCCGATGCGCATGATGTCGAAGTTGAAGCGCATGGTGGGCCGGCTGAGCGGTCACGGCCCGGCTGAGGACGTCGAACCCAATCCGAAACTCGCCAACGCCCGGGCGACCGGCGGAACCCGGTCGGAGTCCGGCGACGCGGCGTCCACCACCGGGACCGGGGCCACCGGCGAGTACGTCGGGCAGATCGCCGGCCACGACGAAGGCTCCGCCGGTGAGACCGGCGCCGAGGCGCGGGCCGAGCGGAACGGCAAGCGGACAGAACGGCCCGGCTGAGAGTGACCGGCACATGCGAGACCCCGCGAGCTGACCGGCGGAAGCGGAACCCGCCCCTCGACACGGTGACCACCGCACAGGGAGCGAGAGCGACCCCACACGTCGTCCGCGCTTCGCAGGTGCGGAGCGATTCGAGGACATCACGTGCCCCGCACGATGGTCAACGGGGCACCAGTGCTATCGGACAGGGTTCTGAGAGCAGTGGTGCCCCGTTGACCATGGAAAGCGCCGGTGGCGGGATATGCCCCGGCACGCGATGACCAGTCACTACTCCGGGGTGACCGTGGAAGCATCGGGCTCAGTGCTGCTGCCCGGCCAGGTCCGCGACGGTGGTGTTGCCGCCACACAGAACCAGTCCGAGGCGAACATCGCCGACCCGGGCGTCGCCGGTCTGGACGTCGTGGGTTTGGGCCAGGATCCGGCGGGCGGCCGGGATCAGGCATCCGGCGGCGGGCTCGGCCAGCACCTTGCCGTGTTCGGCGAGTTCGACGCTGCCGCGCACGGCCTCGTCGTCGCCCACCAGCAGCACGTGGTGCACCAGTTCGCGGGCGTGGTCGTAGGTCAGCTGCGACGCCGAGGGGGCGCTGAGGATCGCCACGGCCGAGCTCAGTTCCACCGCCGTCGGCTTGCACGAACGGAGCTCTCGTACACCCCACCCGCACGAACGGAGCTCTCGTGCAACCGGGGCCGGGGCTTCCGTGGGTACTTGCGGGCAGGCTGGTTGCACGAACGGAGCTCTCGTGTGGCCCGGCTGCACGAACGGGGCTCTCGTGCGGCCCGGCTGCACGAACGGAGCTCTCGTGCAACTGGGGCCGGGTCCATCTCAGCTCCTGGTGGCCTCGACCACTGGGGCATCGTCCGGGCCGTCGATGCGATGGTGCAGCGCGGTGGTCATGCGAACGGTCTCCCGGGGTAGGTGGCGGCGGCCGAGGCGACGGTGAAGCGGCCATGGTCCCAGCCCTCGACGAGGGGGACGAAGTAGTCGAACGTGACCTGCTTGGTGACGTAGCGCCAGACGCCCCCGGAATCTGCATCGACGCGTCGCAGGACGTCGGTGTAGCGACCGGCGGCGATGTGCGGTGTGCCGTCCTGCACGCAGGGCTGCCACAGGAACGACCGCGCCCTCGCGCTGTCCGGGCCGTCGAGGGTGATCTCGAGGTTGGTGACGTGGTGCCAGAACGCGGTCAGCCCGCCCGCGGCGAGGCCGGCGAAGAAGGTGCGCAGCTCGGCGTGCCCGCGGGCGTGGGACAGGCCGACGAACTCGCCGTCGTCGGTGAACAGCGAGACCAGGGCGTCCCAGTCGCCGTCGTCGAGGACCCGGCAGTAGCGGGCGTCCAGGTCGCGGATCGCCTCGAGGGCCTCCAGCCGGGCGATCCGCTGCTCCAGGTCGCTCATCGTGCCTCCGTTCCGGGGTGGAAGGCCACCGCGACCGGGCCGTCGCCGGCCGGACCGGCCTCGACCCGCAGGGTGTCCGCACCGGTCACCTCGACCACGCCCGGGTACCCGGCCACGGTGCCGAGGTAACGGCCGGATGGGGGCAGGGCTGTGTCCGCGGCGAGCGTCACGTGGGCACACCGCGGGAATGCAGATCATCCGGGTGTGGACGGCGCGCGGGTGGGTGGTGCTCGCCTCCGACGCCGCGCTTCTACGAGAACCTCGACGACGACCGGCCCTTCCCGATCCTCCATTCGACGCCCGCGATGTACGCCGGCTTCGACCGCGCCCGCGAGCTCGCCGGTGCCGATGACCTGGTCGTGCCGGGCCACGACCCCGAGGTCTTCGCCCGCTTCCCGCAGGTCCCAGGCATCCCGGCGGTCCGGATCGCCTCAGGTGGGCCGGACCAACCTGGTTCACTTGGGTTCGTGGCGTCGGAGCGGTCGGTCAGCAGGCCCGGCGCGGGAAGGACGGAGCCGTGACGGTCCTCGTTGGTCGACAAGAATCCGTGCACGGTCCGGACGGCGTCGAGATCGGCCTGGTCACCGCGGGTTCCGGGCCGCCGCTTCTGCTGGTCCACGGCGGCATGACGCGCCGGACCCGGTGGGCTCCGATCTGGGCCGGGCTCACCGCGTGCCACCGGGTGACCGCGATGGACCGGCGGGGCCGAGGCGCCAGCGGCGACACCGCCGCATACGCGCTCGACCGCGAGTTCGACGACGTGCATGCCGTTGCGGACCATCTGGCCGCATCCGCGCCGGAGGGCATCGACGTTTTCGGCCACAGCATCGGGGCGGTCTGCGCGCTGGGCGCGGCCGCCCGGGGTGCGCCGATTCGCCGCCTCGCGCTCTACGAACCACCGGGCCCGCAGACGGTGACCCGCGACTGGATCGATCGCGTATCGGACTGGATCTCCTCCGGGCGGCCGGATCGCGCGATGGGGAGCTTCCTGGTCGAGATCGTGGGGCTGGACGGGCAGACGGTGATCTCACTGCGGGACAGCCCGGCCGCCGAGGACGCCGTTCCGATCGTGGAGAACACGATGGTCCGGGAGGCGGAGGCGTTGCTCGCGGTCGATGTCGTCGGGTTGACCGCCGGCGTCACGGTGCCGGTCCTGTTGATGGTGGGCGATCGCAGCCCGGGGTGGGCGGCGACCGTCACCTCCCGCCTGCGGCAGGACCTGCCCGGCGTCACGCTGACCGTTCTCGACGGCCACGGTCACGAGGCCGTGGACACCGCACCAGGACTCGTCGTCGCCCGGCTGGATCGGTTCTTTGCCGGGACCGAACGGGTCGGGCCCCGCGGGTCGACCTGAGCTCCGAGATCATCGACGACGGCTGTCGGTCGCAGTCAGGCGCCGACTCCGCAGGTGCACCTTGCCAGGTTGCGCCGACAGTTCCAGGTCGCTGGGTCGCTGCGATTCCATGGATGTGAGAGGGCGCCTGCTCGGTCGGAGCAGGCGCCTCCGTGTTGTGCCCGGCAGGTTGCGCGTGACCACTCCGGTCCGGGCACGGTCTGCGGGGTTGTGGCTGGTCAGTAGCCCATCGAGTTGCAGGCGACGTTGGCCGATGCGTACTGGCTGTTGTCGAGGGACTGGGCGGTCTTGGTCGCCATGACTTCGCCGGTGGCGGTGTCGGTGATGGTGCAGGTGATCGACCCGGGCCCGGAGCTCACGGCGGACACGGTGGCGAAGGTGTAGTCGCCGTTGGTCTCGACGGTCTTGCGCCAGGGCAGGGCCTGGTAGTCCGAGCCGGAGCTCATGGCGCTGTCGGTGCCGTAGGAGACCATGATCTTCGGGGCGTCGCCGGTGACCTCGAGCTGGTAGGTCTTCGGGCCGGTGACGGCCGGGGTCGTGATGTCTGCCGGGAGCGCGGTCCCGCCGCCGGTGTTGGCGGGGGCCGAGGCCGAGGGGATGTTGTTCAGGTCGGTGGCGAGCTGGTTGAGCCCGGAGAAGACGATGACCATTCCCCAGATCCCCAGCGCGATCGCGATGACCGAGAGGATCGTGCCGGCCACGGCGGTCTTGAGGTTGGTGGCGGCGCGCTTGCGGGCCCGGGAGAACCCGACGAGGCCCAGGATGATCCCGATCGCGCCGAGGGCGAAGGCGACGAACCCGGTGAAGGGGATCAGGCCGAACAGGAGGCCCACGATGCCCAGGCACAGCGCGGCGATGCCGAGTCCGTTGCGCGGAGCGGGCGGGGCCGGTGCCCAGCCTGCCGGGCC
>JAKDNL010000429.1 GCA_030451825.1 Pseudonocardia sp.
GGTTCCCGGTGTGCGGTGCCGCCGCCATCGGGGTGGCCGCCGGCTACACCCGCGCCGCCGACGTCGAGTACTGCGTCGCCGCGATCGACACCGACGGCGAGACCGCCGACCCGCACCCCGCGTTCCTCGCGCTGATGGGCTGGCTCGGCGTCAAGCACCCCGAAGACGTGTTCGACTGGTCCGACCGCACCCCGGCCCACGGCATCGTCACCGGCCTGCGCGCCTGCGCCAGCTCGATCCGCACCGCGGTCGTGGCCGCATGAACCAGGCATGGGACGCGCTCGCCTCCGCCCGCGACGCCCTCACCCAGCTCGTCAACACCGCGCTCCTGGCCGGCCGCCGCGGCGAGTACGGCCGCGCCGACCGCATCGTGACCGTCCTCCACAGGCACGGTCTCGACGGCACCCTGGCCCTGCTCTACGGCATGTGCGACGTGGTGGTCCACACGAACGCCCGCGCCGCCGGCCTCGTCATCGAGCCCTCCCCGGTGCCCGTCCCGATCGCGGTCCGGTCCGAGTGGCTGCGCCTCGACGGCACCCCCGTCGAGCAGCGCGACCCCGCGCATGCGTGGTGCGGCGAGTTCCTCGTCGCCCGCGCCGCCGTCGACCTCACCCGCTGCCGCGAGCTCGTCGACCACCCGCCACCCGGCGGGCTGCTCCACGCGATGTTCCAGCTCACGGTCATCGCCGCCCGCACCGTCAACATGATCGAAGGACAGCCCCGATGAACAGCAGCGATCTCACCATCGACACCAGCAAGATCGACGGCCTCACCCTCAAGAAGGGCGGCCACGGCTCACCCGAAGCCGGGCTATGCCTCATGGAGGCCGTCGCTTACGTCCGCGGCATCGCCCACACCGACCGCCCCGCCTGCGTCGCACCCGTGCTCGGCGAGATGGGCCGCAGCCTCAACGACACGCTTCCCGACGACCTCCGCCAGCACCTCATCCCGCTCATCCCCGTCCTGCCCGGCACCCGCGACGACGGCCACGACGAGACCCGCTCGTACATGGCGCTCGACTGGCTGATCCGCGTCCACCTCCCGACGTGGCTGGACCTGTCCCCGGCGTGCCGCGAGGACGCGGCGAAGGTGCGCGAGCTGGGCCGCATCGTCGACCTGGCATCGGCCGAGCGCGCAGGTCCGGTGGTCCGTCAGGCTCAGACCACCGCGGCCGCCGCCGGGGACGCCGCCTGGGCCGCCGCCAGGGCCGGCGCCGGGGACGCCGCCAGGGACGCCGCCGGGGACGCCGCCAGGGACGCCGCCAGGGCCGCCGCCAGGGACGCCGCCAGGGCCGCCGCCAGGGCCGCCGCCAGGGCCGCCGCCAGGGCCGCCGCCGGGGACGCCGCCTGGGCCGCCGCCTGGGACGCCGCCTGGGCCGCCGCCGGGGACGCCGCCTGGGCCGCCGCCAGGGCCGCCGCCAGGGACGCCGCCTGGGCCGCCGCCGGGGCCGCCGCCTGGGCCGCCGCCAGGGCCGCCGCCTGGGCCGCCGCCGGGGACGCCGCCAGGGCCGGCGCCTGGGCCGCCCTGCGCCCGACCGTCACCCAGCTGCAGCTCTCCGCGATCGAGCTCTACCGCGAGATGGCGACGACCGGGTACGTCGTCGAGAGCACCGACGAGCAGCCGGCATGACCGCAACCGTCCCCGCCGCGATCGAGATCACCGATCCCGGGATCTACGACATGCCCGCGCACCAGTACCACGCCGACCCCGTGCCCGGCGGGTCCCTCTCGTCCTCCGGCGCCCGGAAGCTGCTCCCGCCGAGCTGCCCCGCGAAGTTCCGGCACTGGCTCGACCACGGCCAGGGCCACAAGCCCGAGTTCGACCTCGGCCACGCCGCGCACGCCGAGGTGCTCGGCGCCGGCGAGCCCATCACCGTCATCGAGGCCGCGGGCTACACCACGAAGGCCGCCCGCGAGGCACGCGACGCCGCCTACGCCGCCGGTGAGACCCCGCTCCTGGCCCGTGAGCACCGGCAGGTGCTCGCGATGGCCCGCGCGGTCAGGCAGCACCCGATCGCAGGCCCACTGCTCGATCCTGGCCGAGGTCACGCCGAACGCGCGCTGTTCTGGCAGGACCCCGAGTTCGACGTGTGGCGCCGCGCGATGGTCGACAAGTACCTGTACCTCGACGACGGCCGGCTGCTGCTCGTCGACTACAAGACCACGAAGTCCGCCGAGCCTGGCTCCGTCGCCCGGTCGATCGTCGACTACGGCTACCACCAGCAGGACCCGTGGTACCTCGACGGCGCCATCGCGACCGGCCTCGCCGGTGACCAGCCGCCCGGGTTCGTCTTCGTGTTCCAGGAGAAGACGGCGCCCTACCTGATCACCGTGTTCGAGGTGCACCCGGAGGACCGCGACTGGGGCCGCCTCGACAACCGCCGCGCCCTCCGCACCTATCGCGACTGCACGCGCACCGGGCACTGGCCCGGCTACGCCGACGACGTCATCCCGGTCCGACTCCCCGCATGGGCCGCCCACCAGAAGGAAGCCGCGTACGCCCGCGGCGACTACCACGAACAGGACACCACGACATGACCATGAGCCTCACCGGGAACGCCTCCCAGGCCACCCAGATCGAGCAGGCCCGCGCCGTCGCCGAGGTGCTCGCCGCCGTCCGCTACGCGCAGGAGAACCCCCGCGACCAGGACCGGGCCCTCGACGAGTTCGAGCGCTCCTGCAGGCGGACAGAGCTGGCTCAGCGCGCGTTCTTCGGCTACCGCCGCGGCGCCGCACGCGTCGCTGGCGTCACGATCGAGTTCGCGCAGGAGGCCGCTCGCTGCTGGCAGAACATGTCCTCCGGGTCGTCCGAGCTCGCCCGGCGGTTCCGCGAGTCCGAGATGGTCGCGTTCGCGTGGGACCTGGAGATGAACACCCAGCGCCGCACGACGTTCGTCAGCCCGCACACCGGCTACACCGACACCCCGACCGAGGAGAAGCCGGCCCGCGAGCTGGTCGCCGTGCGCGACATCCGGGAGAACAACCAGAGCGCGGCGTCCCGGGTCGAGCGGGAGATGATCCTGGCCGTCCTGCCGACGTGGTACGTCGCGAAGGGCAAGGCGTGGTGTACCGCCACGCTGGCCAACGAGGGCGGTGGCAAGCCGATCGAGGACCGGCGCCGCGAGATCATCAAGTCCTTCGAGGGCATCGGGGTCCGGCGTGAAGCCCTGATCGGGAAGATCGGCGCGCCCGTCGACCAGTGGATCGAGCCCGACCTGGCCACCCTCATCGTCATCGGACAGGCGATCAAGTCCGGCGAGTCGACCGTGCACAGCGAGTTCCGCACGCAGGCCCCAGAGCCGACCACCACGAGCGTCACGGCCGCCTCGATCACCTCCGGCGCCCGCACCGGCACCGCGTCGCCTGCCGCGGCCGACGAGAAGCTGCCCGACCCGGGCACGAAGGCCTGGCACGACGACCAGCACCCGACCCGCGCCGACGGCGGCGCGATCAGCCGCGTCGTGCAGCTGCTCAACGGCGACTGCGGGATCTGCGAGCAGCCCGCCGAGGACCCGTCATGAGCGCCGCGGGGCACCCCACCCGAGAGCAGGTGGAGGCCACGCTGCGGGTCGCATCCGACGGAAACGGCGACAGGCACGACGCCCGCCTGCTCGCCGCTGAGGTGCGCGCCCTCACCGACACAGCAACGGAGGCCGAGAACCTGCTCGCGGCCGAGAACCGGGAGCTGCACGCTCAGGTGCGCACCCTGCGTGCCGAGTTGGTGCAGCTGGAGACCGACGCAACGGAACTGCACTCGTCCGGCCGCCTACTCGGACCTGAGCAGTGCTGCGAGGACGGGTGCAACGGCGGCGGATGCGAGACCTGCCCGTGCTGCTGCGCCGGGTGGTGCGTCCACGGCCACGGGGCGATACCAGACCGCGAGGAGGACTGGGCCGACTGGCTCGCTGTGGCCCGGGTGCACAGCCCGGTAGCCGCGCGGTTGGCCAAGCTCGCCGACAGTGCCGCGCTGGTGGCCCGTACCCCGCAGCCCGCCGAGGACGGATGGGTGGAGGCGATCCGGGCTGAGGCACGCGCGGTGCGCGACCTGGAGGCCGAGCTAGCCGTGCGCGATGCGCACCAGCAGGGGCCGCGCGCCGACGGGACGTGGGGCTGCACCTGCGGCTGGGTACAGGACCGGCCGCACCGCGAGCATCTCGCCGACATGCTTGGTGAGGTGTCGGCGTGAGCGCCCCGGCGCCCGAGCAGCTGGCGCCCGCGTTCGTGTGCGACCGCTGCGACCAGCTCCACGACCCCGCCCGCGGCGTCGTCTGCCCGTGCCGCACCCCGTTCGACCCGCGCGAGGTCGCCGCCCGCACCCGCGTGGCGCTCGCCCGCGGACGGAGGCGAGCACGGTGAGCGCCAGTGCGCCGCTGCGGGTGCTCGCCGCCGAGCACGGCAACCGCCTCGGACCCGACCGCGAGGGCGCACCCGTCGTCAACGTGCCGCTCCAGCACCTCCGGTTCCACCCCCGCAACATCCGCTCGAACCTCGGCGACCTCACCGCTCTCACCGAGTCCATCCGGCAGGAGGGCATCCTCGTCCCGCTGATGGCCGAGCGGATCGCCAGCGGAGGCCTCCGCCTGCTTCACGGGCACCGCCGCTGGGCCGCAGCCGACATGGCCGGCCTGCGCCGCGCCCCCGTCGTGATCGTCCCGGCGCACGCCGACGACGACGCGATCCTGCTGATGCTCGCCGAGAACACCGGCCGCGCCGCCGTCGACACCCGCGACCTGCAGCGGTCAGTGCACACCCTCCGCGTCGAGTTCCGGTGGTCGGTCGCCGCGATCGCCGCCCGCCTCGGCGTCGCAGAGGACGTCGTGGAGAGCTGGGGCTCCGGACGAGCCCGGGCCCTCCCCTCGCCGGGAGCGGCTGCACCGCGGCGCGCGACCCCGGTCCGGACGGGGCCGCCGCGGCCGCCGACGCCGAAGGTCGGCCCGAAGGTCGTGCACCAGCTGCTCGCCCAGCACGCGGCCGGCGCCGTCGACGACGCCGCGGTGGTCGCGCAGCTGCGCGCCCTGCTCGGCGACTGGAAGCCCGCGGTCAAGCCTGAGGCAAGCCCCCCCCCCTGCTCCGAGCCGGACTGGGCCGCCGTCGAAGCCCTCGTCACCGGTCGGCTGCCAGCCCGCGCCGTCCGGCCCGTCGACAGGAGAGCCGCCGTGCGTGAGCTGACCAGCCGCGGCCACGCGGCCGCCGCGATCGCCGAGCGCACCGGCATGTCGGAGCGCACGGTGGAGCGTCTGCGGGCGGCGTCGTGAGCGCCGATCAGCTGGCCGAGCGGGACGTGGTGCCGTTCCTCGCGCGCAGCACCGTGCAGGGCCACATCCTCTACCGCGCCCACACCTCCGGGCGGGCCGCCGCCCTCGCCGAGATGACCGACGGCTACCGCGGCGGCACCATTGACATCGGCGACGACCAAGGCTGGTTCGAGGTCAAGGGCCGGAAGGTCCACATCCGCCTGTTCGGCTCTGCCGAGCCCGACGTCTCGGTGCCCTGCGGGACCGTTCTCGACTGGGCCCTTGCCCGGTTCACTACCGCCGACATGCAGCGGCTCGCTGAGCTGCACGCCGCCCGTGCGGCCGGCCACAAGGTGATCGAGCCGGACACCGCGGCGTGGCACCGGCAGACCTACACGCCATCGCTGCTCACCGATGGGGAGCGGGCCCGCATTGCACGCGGCTGGCGGATGGTCCACGAGGCCAACCGCGAGATCCTGCAGCTGGTCCGCGACCGCGTGAGCGCCACGACGGCCGCCGGCGAGGCCGCGGCCGGGTCGTGGGAGCAGCTGGAGCTGTTCGATCCGGAGTCGGTCCGATGAGGCGGCTCTGCGCGTGCGGCTGCGGCAAGCCCACCCCACACGCCGGCAAGACGAACAAGGCGCGCGGTTTGATCAAGGGCGAGCCTACGTTCTACCTCCGCGGTCACGGGGGCGCCCGCCGCGGCGGGCAGGCCACCGCGGCGCTCGCAGCGGTCCGCCGTCGCGCCGCCGAGGACGTCGGCGCGGTGCCCGTGTCCCGGCTCCCGGCCCCACCCGTCGCCGCTGCACCGGAACCGCTGACCCCCGCCGAGCTGTACGGCGAGCGACTCGCCCACGCGTCCGAGCTGATCGTCGGCGCCGTCCACGACGAGGGCCCGGTCGCCGTCCGCGAAGCGATGGCCGGCGCGCTCGCCCTCGCCCCACCGCCCGGTGTCGACCCCGTCACCGCCCTCATCACCGTCCTCGCGGCGCAGGTC
>JAKDNL010000430.1 GCA_030451825.1 Pseudonocardia sp.
GGCGCGCAGCGAGTCTTCGACCCGGGCGGCGTCGGCCGGGGAGATCTCGCGCACCGTCAGGGCGGCGAGGCGGCGGCGGGCGTGCTCGGGGTGGCGGATTTCGGGGGTCGGCTCCCAGGACAGGGCGGGGTTGAGGCGCCACACTCCGCCGCCGAGGTCGGCCCACACCGATCGGGCGAGGGTCGGCCTCTCGGGGCCGGTCTCGCTTCCGGTCGGGGTGTCGAACATACGATCGATTATAGCGCGCCGAACAGCGGGAATCCAGCCTGTTCTTCGGGGTTCTCGGCTCGCGGATGTCCATCTCAGGTGTGGCTGCCGGGGTCCGGCCTGTTGTGATCGATGTCTGGGTACCGATCGGGGCCACCGGTGGCCCCGATCGGTACCCGGACATCGATCAGGTGCGAGGGCGGTGGTCGCCGGGTTGCCCGGATCCGGCGCCCCGGCCCTGCAGACTCGACCCCGGCCCCCGCCGACGGTGCTCTTCGCGGCGGCCGGTCGTGTGGGCGCGGGGTCCAGATAGTGACCGCGACGTCAGCGCTCTCGAGGGAAGTGATCCTGGCGGCGGTGATTCGGGCGGCGGTGACACCAGCGGCGGTGGCACCAGCGGCGGTGACACCGGCGGCGGCGTAGGAGGGCGGCAGTGACTCCGGTGGCGGCGCAGGACGACGGCAGTGACTCCGGCGGCGGCGGCGGGTGACTCCGGCGGCGTCGAACGCCACCCAGGCCGCCTCGTCTCACTGCCCGGGAACTCCCGGGCCGAGCGGGGTGCCGAGCGCCCGCCAGGCCAGGAAGAGCGCCCGCCAGGCCAGGAAGAGCGCCGTCCGGACCGCCGTCGTCGCGCAGCGGTGATCCGCCCGGCAGCACGACCGCGACCAGCAGCACCAGGACGCCGAGCAGCACTCACCCTGTTCGGTGCAGCGCCGAGCGCTCACCGGGCTCCAGGTGCAGTCGGCCCAGGTCGTCGTCCTGGGCGTCCGGGTCGGCGTCGGGTCGTCTTCTCGGCACCATCCGGGTCATCAGGGCGATCACCAGCGCCGGAAGTACCGACGAGGTGATCTCGAAGAACTGCGGATCGACCGCAGCCGGGTTCTCAGTCCATCGTGAACGGGTCGTAGGTGATGCGGTCCAGGGGGGTGCCCGCGACCAGCATCCGGGAGACCGTGGAGCGGATCATCGACGGTGAACCGCAGACCAGGACGTCGTGGTCGGTCCACGCGCCGTAGCGGGTGACGACGTCGGCCAGGGTGCCGGTCTCGGCGCCGGAGGCCTCGTCCTCGGACTCGACGACCGGGATCACGTCCAGCCACGGCTCGCTGTAGGACATCTTGCGCAGCGCCGTGAAGTCGTAGAGGTCCTCCCACGTCCGGCCGCCGACGAACACCTGGGTGCGCGGCGGGTTCCGGCGCTGGCGCACCTCGTCGAGCAGCGCCTTCATCGGGGCGACGCCGGTGCCACCGGCGATCATCAGCAGCTCACGGTCGGCGGTGTCCGGGACGGACATCCGGCCCATCGGCGGGCCGATCCGCCAGGTCTCCCCGACCTGGCTGTGGGCGACGATGGCCCGGCTGACCCAGCCGTTCTCCACCGCGCGCACGTGGAACTCGATGGTGCCGTCGCGGCGCGGGGCGTTGGCCGGGGACAGGTAGCGCCACAGCCGCGGGCGGTGCGGTGTCTCGACGCTGACGTACTGGCCGGCCTGGTAGGGCACCGGGTCGCTGGCCGCGACCGTCACCACGGCCAGGTCCCAGCCGATCCGCCGGTGGTCGACGACCCGTCCCATCCAGGACGCGGGTCCGTGCTCGGCGGCGGCAGCCTTCTGCATCGCGTCGGCCACGGTGGCGTAGGCGCCGACCCATGCCTGCTCGACCTCGGGGGTCCACGCCTGCCCGGCGTAGGTGGCGATCGCCGAGATCAGGGCCTCGCCGAGGACGTCGTAATGCTTGGTCAACACCCCGAACTTGCGGTGGTCGCGTCCGAGCTGCTTGAGGAACGGCACCAGGTCGTCCGGCTGGTCCACCATCTGCACCACGTGCACGACGGCGCGGAGCAGCCTGCTGCGCTGCACCTCCATGTTCACCGGGAACAGGTCGCGGGTCTCCGGGGCCAGATGGAACATCGTGGCGTAGAAGTGCTTGCCGAGCTCCTCGGACCGTGGCTCGACGGCCGCGAAGCTGGACCGGATCAGCTCGACCGTCCGCTCGGCCTCGGTGGCCGGACGGTTCGTCGGGGCGACGTCCCTGTTGATCAACTGATCAGCGGTCATGCCTGGCCGACACTCTCCTCGGTCGTGCTCGTCCCCGTCCCCGGGCCGCTCGTGATCACTCGGGTACTCGCGCGGTAGGGTACGCGAGATCCGCCGTTCGCCGGTGTGGTGAGCGGCAACCGGAGGGAAGATCCGGTGGTGATCGGACGCATGGTCACGGTGTCATCCGTTCGGGGACGGGTCTGCTCGTCATGGCGTGGGGTGCGCCGAGGACAGAATAGACCCCGTCCCCCGTGTTGCGGACGTCCCGGTGCGTTGTGTCATGCCTCTACACCGTTTGGTGATCCCCCGTTCGGGATGGCACCGTAGCCGCGTGCCGTTGCGAACCCCCGCTCTGGTGGTCGGCCCGCGCAGGCGGCCGGTCGTCTCCGTCCCGGTCCGTCCGTCGGTTCTGCCGATCTCCCCTCCGGCCCCCGAGACCGAGTCGATCCCCACCCCGGGATCGGCGGGCGAGCACACGCTGCAGCAGGAGTTCGGCAGCCTCGCGCGCGCCGGCCGCTTCTACGACGACCAGGTCCGCGACCGGCTGCTGCCGCGGATGGTGGAGTTCATCGGGCGGATGGAGATGGCCTTCGTCGCGACCGCCGACGCGCACGGCGAATGCGACAACTCGCTGCGCGCCGGGCCGCCCGGCTTCCTGCGGGTGCTCGACGACTACACGCTGGCCTACCCCGAGTACCGGGGCAACGGCGTGTTCGCCAGCCTCGGCAACCTCGCCGAGAACGGCCACGTCGGGATCCTGATGGTGGACTTCGTCGATTCGCTGATCGGCCTGCACGTCAACGGCCGGACCCGGATCGTCGACGACGAGGCGTTCCGCGCCGAGTTCCCCGAGCACGACCGGGACCAGGCCGACGGGCGGCGGGCCGAGCGGTGGGTGGTGGTCGACGTCGAGGAGGCCTACATCCACTGCCGCAAGCACATCCCGCGGATGGAGCGGGTCACGCAGAAGCGCGCCTGGGGCACCGACGACCCGGCCCGCAAGGGCGGCGACTTCTTCGGGGCCAAGGGAACCCCGGTCCGGGTGCCCCGCCCGCCGCGGCGCCGTTTCCCGAGCACCACGCACATCTCCGGCGGAGCGACGAAGGCTCTGCGCCGGCGCTGACCGGGGCCGGGCCGCCCGGCTTGAGCGGAACAGACTCAACTTTCCTGACGTTGTCGGTAGGGACGGGCACACTGGGACGGCCTCCCCCGAGCGGGAGCCGACCGGGTGCCACCAGAGACACGACGACGCAGGAGGACGCGGGGGCATGGATTCCTTCAACCCCACCACCAAGACCCAACAGGCGATCTCGGCGGCTGTGCAGGCCGCGACGCTGGCCGGCAACCCCGATGTCGGCCCCACCCACCTGCTCGGCGCGCTACTCGCCCAGGGCGACGGCATCGCCGCGCCGCTGCTCGCGGCCGTCGGCGCGGACGCCGACAAGATCCGTACCGAGCTGACCCAGCTCGGCCAGCGGCTGCCGTCCGCGGCCGGCTCCTCGGTCAGCGCACCGCAGCTGTCAAGGGACGCTCTCGCTGCCATCACAGCGGCCCAGCGCCTGGCCACCGAGATGGGCGACGAGTACGTCTCCACCGAGCACCTGCTGGTCGGGTTGGCCCAGGCCGGCGGCCCGGTGTCCGGCCTGCTCGGTCGCTACGGCGCCACCCCGGACGCGCTCCGCGAGGCGTTCAGCAAGGTCCGCGGCTCGGCCCGGGTGACCAGCCCGGACCCGGAGGGCAGCTACCAGGCCCTGGAGAAGTACGGGCTGGACCTCACCGCCCGGGCCCGCGAGGGTGCACTGGACCCGGTGATCGGCCGGGACACCGAGATCCGCCGCGTGGTGCAGGTGCTCTCCCGCCGCACCAAGAACAACCCGGTGCTGATCGGCGAGCCGGGCGTCGGCAAGACCGCCATCGTCGAGGGCCTGGCCCAGCGTGTGGTGGCCGGCGACGTGCCGGAGTCGCTGCGCGGCAAGCGCGTGATCTCGCTGGACCTGGGCTCGATGGTGGCCGGCGCGAAGTACCGCGGTGAGTTCGAGGAGCGGCTCAAGTCGGTGCTCTCCGAGATCACCGACTCGGCCGGCGAGGTGATCACGTTCATCGACGAGCTGCACACGATCGTCGGCGCGGGCGCGACCGGCGACGGCTCGATGGACGCCGGCAACATGATCAAGCCGATGCTCGCCCGCGGTGAGCTGCGGATGGTCGGCGCCACGACACTGGACGAGTACCGCCAGCACATCGAGAAGGATGCGGCGCTGGAGCGCCGGTTCCAGCAGGTGCTGGTCGGCGAGCCGTCGCCGGAGGACACCGTCGGCATCCTGCGCGGGCTCAAGGAGCGCTACGAGGTGCACCACGGCGTCCGGATCACCGACGCCGCGCTGGTCGCCGCCGCCACCCTGTCCGACCGCTACATCACCGCCCGTTTCCTGCCGGACAAGGCGATCGACCTGGTCGACGAGGCGGCGTCGCGCCTCCGGATGGAGATCGACTCGCGGCCGGTGGAGATCGACACGGTCGAGCGCGCCGTACGTCGGCTGGAGATCGAGGAGATGGCGCTGGACTCCGAGTCCGACGCGGCCTCCAAGGACCGTCTGGTCGCGCTGCGCGCCGAGCTGGCCGAGCAGCGGGAGGCGCTGTCCGCGCTGACCGCACGCTGGCAGAACGAGAAGGGCGCGATCGACGTCACCCGTGACCTCAAGGAGCAGCTCGAGCAGCTGCGCGGCGAGTCCGACCGGGCCGAGCGCGACGGTGACCTGGGCCGGGCCGCGGAGCTGCGGTACGGGCGCATCCCGGCGCTGGAGAAGGAGCTCGCCGAGAAGGCGGCGGCCGTCGAGAACAGTGCCGAGACGGTGATGCTCAAGGAGGAGGTCGGCCCGGACGACGTCGCCGACGTCGTGTCCGCATGGACCGGCATCCCGGCCGGGCGGATGCTCGAGGGCGAGACCGCGAAGTTGCTGCGGATGGAGGACGAGCTGGGCCGGCGCGTGGTCGGCCAGGCCGAAGCGGTGCGCGCCGTCTCGGACGCGGTGCGCCGGGCGCGGACGGGGATCGCCGACGAGAACCGGCCGACCGGGTCGTTCCTGTTCCTGGGGCCGACCGGCGTCGGCAAGACCGAGCTGGCCAAGGCGCTGGCGGAGTTCCTGTTCGACGACGAGCGGGCGATGGTCCGGATCGACATGAGCGAGTACTCCGAGAAGCACTCGGTGGCCCGCCTGGTGGGTGCTCCGCCCGGCTACGTCGGTTACGACCAGGGCGGCCAGCTCACCGAGGCGGTGCGTCGGCGTCCGTACACCGTGGTGCTGTTCGACGAGGTCGAGAAGGCGCACCCGGACGTGTTCGACACGCTGCTGCAGGTGCTCGACGACGGCCGCCTGACGGACGGCCAGGGCCGCACGGTCGACTTCCGGAACACGATCCTGGTGCTCACCTCGAACCTGGGTAGCGGCGCGATCGCCGACCAGAGCCTGGACGACCAGGACCGGGATGAACAGCGGCGCAACGACGCCGTGATGGCCCTGGTCCGGACGCAATTCAAGCCGGAGTTCCTCAACCGGCTAGACGACGTAGTCGTGTTCCACGCGCTGTCCACCGACGAGCTCACGCACATCGTCGACATCCAGGTCGACGTGCTGCGCGGGCGGCTGTCCAAGCGGCGGCTGACGCTGGAGGTCACCGACGCGGCGCGGGAGTGGCTGGCCATGAACGGGTTCGACCCGGTCTACGGCGCGCGCCCGCTGCGCCGGCTGGTGCAGTCCGCGATCGGCGACCAGCTCGCCCGCGAGCTGCTCTCCGGTGGTGTCCGGGAGGGCGACACGGTGCGGGTCGACCTGGACCCGTCAGCGTCCGGCGGGACCGGCGGCCTGATCGTCGGCAGGGGCCTGGCGGCCGACGGGACCGAGCCGGTCGCGATCGCGAACCGATAGGCCCGAACGAGGATGCGCCGGGACGGGGCTGCCTACCGTCCCGACG
>JAKDNL010000431.1 GCA_030451825.1 Pseudonocardia sp.
TGTCGCCGTCCGGGCGGCGGTACCGGTCGCCGCGGATCATCGGCCCGGTCGTCACCCGGCGGGCCGCGCTCGGGCTGCCCACCACCTACGAGACCGCCGTGATGCGCGCCGTGGAGGTCGACCGGGCCGCCGCGGAAGCCGAGGACGTCGGCCGGTTCTGGGCGCGGTTGGAGGCTGTCGAGCCGGAGTCTCGCTGGCACCGGGACAAGCAACGACAGGCCGCGTCATGACCGCGGCAGCGGCGCCCGTGGTCGCCTTCAACAGGTTCCCGACCGTGGTCACCGAACCGGGCGGCGCCTCGTGGCGCGAAGCCCGCACAGTGATCACCTGCCCGGATGGCGACCAGCCCGCCCGGCTGATGGTGTGGCTGCGCCCCGGTGAGCCGGCCGTGGACGAGGCGCTGCACCTCGACGTCTCCACGATCGGCCGTCCCCGGACGGTGTGGCAGCTGGTCACAGACTCCGGCACCTACCAGGTGCAGGCCGGTAGCGGCTGCGGCTGCGGGTCCAGGTTGAAGCGGTACGAGCCGTTCACGCCGATGCGCATGGGTCGGCTCCCGTGAGCACCTAGGTCAAGGAGGAACGACCATGACGATCACAGAACGCGCTCAGCAGGTGATCGACGCCCTCGACACGGGCTGCACCCGCGCCGAGGTCCGGGCGGACGCTGAGGTGCTGCGCTGGGCACTGGACGCCGACCGGTGATCGTGCTCGGCGTGATTTTGCTGCTGGTCGGCTGGTTCATCAAGCTGAGCCTGCTGTACTACCTCGGCGGTCTCCTGCTGATCATCGGTGTGGTGCTGCTCGTCCTCGGCGGCACCGGGCGCCCGGTCGGTGGCCGGCGCTGGTACTACTGATGGTCTCGGCTCGCGGCGGCCGCTACGGCTTCGTCTACACCACTCGACACCGGGCGTACCGCGCGCTGCGCCGCAAGGGCATGTCCAAGTCGAAGGCAGCCCGGATCTCGAACGCCGGTCGATCGTTCGGCGGCCGGTCCCGGATGGCCCGCAAGGGTGCGCGCAGGCGGCGCCGGTGACCCGCGTCCTGGGCACCGCCGTGGCGGTCCTCGCCCTCGTCTCGGTGCTGGCGGTCGTCGTATTCCTCGCCTGGGTGATCGGTGTCAGCCCGTATTGACCCGACAACCAGCAGGCCCGCACGTCGTGGCGGCTTAGCGTCGCCGACCATGCGCCCGGCCTGGTTCCGCGACCCTGTCGCGCTCGTCGTGGACACCCTCGCCGCCGCCCGCCTCACGAGGCTGGTCACCGACGACACGTGGCCGCCCGCCGTCGCCGCCCGCACCGCGGCGATCCGGTGGGCCGACCGGCACACGCCCCGCTGGTCCCACGGCATCGACTGCCCTTGGTGCATGTCCCCGTGGATCGCCGCCGCCCTGGTCGCCGGGCACCAGGTCGCCGACCGGCGCGGGCACCGCAACGGCTGGGCCCTCGCCGCGCTACCGCTGGCCATCAGCACGATCGTCGGGCACCTCGCCGAGTGGGAGAGCACCTGATGGGGCTGATGGACCGGTGGGCGAACTTCGTCGCCGGACCCACCGGCACCGAGCAGCGCGCTGACGGTGTCACCCGGGCCCGCCCGCTCACGGCGGCCGGGATGCGCGTCAACCTCACCAGCCCCTCGATGATCCACACGAGGCGGCATGAATGGCAGCACGCCGCCTGGGACTACCGCGACGAGGTCCCCGAGCTGCGCTTCGCCGGTGACTTCGTGACGTCCGCGCTCGGCAGGCTCCGCGTGTTCCCCGCCGAGAACCGGCCCCGCGGGCAGGAACCGATCCCGCTCGCGCACGACTCCATCCCCGCCGAAGTCACGGCGGCCCCGCAGATCACCGAGCACACCCGGCAGGCCGCCGCCGCCGCCATCGCACGCCTCGACCTCGACCGGCACGGCAGCTCGCTACTCGCGCGGATGGGGGAGAACCTGGAGTTCGCCGGCGAGTGCTACCTGCTCGGTGAGCCCGGCGACGAAGGCGAGCAGTGGACGATCCGCTCGGTGTCCGAGGTGCAGATCACCCAGGGCGGCGCCCGCCTGGTCGAGCCCGGCGCCGGGATGGTCGCCTCCCGCGACTTGCGCCCCGAGCAGTGCGAACTGCTGCGGCTGTGGACGCCGCACCCGCGCTACTACGACTGGCCGGACGCCTCGGTGTCGGCGCTGCTCGGCACCCTGGAAGGAATGGTCCTGCTGGGGCGCCGCGGCCGCGCGCACGACCGGTCCCGGATCAGCTCGGGGAAGGCGCTGTTCATCCCGGACGAACTGTCCCTGTCCCGGGCCGGTAGCGCCAAGGATGTCGACGAGGACGCCGACCCGTTCCTGGCCGGGCTACACGAGGCGATGCTCACCCCGATCCGGGACGAGTCCGACCCGTCCGCCGTCGTCCCCCTCGTCATCCGGGGGCCCGGCATGCTCGGTGACAGGGCCGCCGCCGACATCATCGGCACCGTCGACCTGCACGGCGAGGACCCGCAGAACCTCGACGAGCGCTACGAGAACCTCGTGCAACGCTTCGCGCGCGGCATCAACCTGCCCCCGGAGATCGTCAAGGGCGTCGGCGACACCAACCACTGGAACGGCAGTGTCATCGACGCCACCATGGTCAAGTCGCACATCGAGCCCCGCGCCGAACGCATGGTCGACGCCCTCACCGCCGCCTACTTCCGGCCCGCCCTCAAGGCCATGGGCGTCCCCCTCGAGCAGCGCAACCGGGTGTGCCTGTGGTTCGACTCGTCCGAGCTGGTGCAGAACCCCAACCGGGACCAGGCGGCGAAGGACGCGCACACGGCAGGGGTCATCTCCAACGCCGCCCTCGCCCGCGAGCTCGGGTTCACCGCCGACGACGAACCGGACAACGTGGAGCGGCTGCTCCGCGCGGTGGACCGGGAACGGCTGTCCCCGGCGAGCGTGCCGATCATGGTGAAGCTCCTCGCGGGGAAGCTGCCCACCGATCAGGACATGTCCCGGATCCTGGGCGAGTTCACGCAGTCCGGGCAGCCTCGCATCATCGAGGGCGGCCCGCCGTCCGGCCCGCCGGACAGCCCGGGCGGGGTGCGGACCGCGCCCACGCCGCCCTCGGACGGGGCCGGCGGCCTGTCCGCGGCCGCGACGAAGCGGAAGGGCCCCCGCGACGACCCGCAGGGCCCGAGCGTGGCCGGGGTGGCGTTGATGGCCGCCGACACCGGACGGGTGCTGATGCTGCAGCGCGGCCTCGACGACGAGAAGGATCCGGCGGCGGGGACGTGGGAGTTCCCGGGCGGGCACATCGAGGACGGCGACGAGACGAGCCTGCACGGCGGGATGCGGGAGTGGGCCGAGGAGGTCGGGCAGCCGTTCCCGGACGGCGGCGCGGTCGTGCACACCTGGACGTCGCCGGACGGCGTCTACCAGGGCCACGTCGTGGTCATCGAGTCCGAGAAGGCGCTCGACCTCGGCGCGGAACGCACCGTCACCAACGCCGACGACGACTACTCCGAGCAGGCCGCCTGGTGGGACCCCGACCACGCAGCGAAGAACCCCGCGCTGCGCCGGGAGTGCCGCAAGACGCCGTGGTCGGCGCTCAAGCGGGCCGTCAAGACCGTCCGCTCCCCAGTCACCGCGGCCTCGGGCAGCCCACGAAAAGCCGAAACAAAGTTTCGGGTCGACGAGGCCGCCTGCCGGAAGCTGGCCGCGATCGACCGAGCCCTCACCGACCGCCTCGTCGCGCACGCCGAAGCCACCGTCGGGCGGGCCGTGGAGAAGGCCGCCGCCCGCGTCCGCGGCCGCGCCCAGCGCGACCCCGTCCTGGCCGCAGCGTTCCCGAAGGGCTCCGACCCGGTCGCGGTGTGCGCGGCGGCCGGCCGGCAGGTGCAGGGCGACATGTCCGACGAGCAGGCCCTCGACGGCGCCCTCGACCAGCTGGCCGCCGTGTTCGAGCGGGAAACCCGCCACTCGGCCGGCCTCGTCGAACGCGTCGTCGCCCGCCTGGTCGGGAAACGCGCCGCGGCCGGGCTCGCCGGGCGGATCACCGCCCGCATCCCCAGCGCCTGGCAATGGCTGCGCGGCCGCCTGCAGGGCCACATCGCGAAGGTGCTCTACGGGGAGCAGGACGGCCCGCAGCGCGACGGCGAGCAGGGCCCCGACATCGTGCCCGTCGACCTGATCCGGGGGGCGCTCGCCGAGGCCGGGGGGCTACCGGAGCAGTCGGCCGGTATCGGCGACGACGGCCGGCCGGCGCAGGCCGCGACGGGTGAACCGACGCCGCTGACCGGGCCCGGCACCGGGGAAGATGTACGGCAGACGATGAGCGGCGGCGGCGCCGAGCCGCTGCTGTGGCGGTGGGGCTACTACGGGATCGCCCGCAAGGACCCGTTCGTACCGCACCAGCGCCTCGACGGGCGCACGTTCGACGGATTCGCTGATCCCGGCCTGGACGCCGGGAAGAACTCCTACTGGATCGGGCCCGCCTACCATCCCGGCGATCACACCGGCTGCATGTGCTCCATCGAGATGATCTGGGCGACCCCCGACGAGCCGTCGACCAGTGAGGTGCGGGATGAGCTGCAGACCACCGAGTCGGACACGGCGCGCGAGAACCGGGAGCTGCTCGCCGAGGACGACGACCTGCATCCGGGGCGGGGCACGCTGCCGGACGGCCGCACCCACGCCCAGCGGGACCGCGACACGCAGGCCGAGCTCGACCGGCTCCGGCGCGAACACATGACCGCCCGGGAAGGGAGCACGACATGACCGAGTACCCGCCCATCGACTGGTTCCGCGACCCGCACCTGGATGCGGTCACCCCCGTCACCGTGACCGCGGACGGCCGCGTGTTCGGGCACATCGCCGCGTGGGAGTCCACCCATGTGGGGATGCCCGGCCGGAATGTGCGCCCGCCCCGATCACGGCACGATTACGGCTATTTTCATAGCGGCGCGGCGATCGTCTCCGACGCTGGGGTACCCACCGAGATCAGCATCGGGCACCTCACCCTCGACACCGGGCACGCGTCGCTGGCCGCCGACGCGACCGAGGCCGCCTCCCACTACGACAACACCGGCGCCCAGGTCGCGTCGGTGTGCGCGGGGGAGGACGCGCACGGCATCTGGTTCTCCGGCGCCGTCGACCCAGGCGTCGACGACCTGCGGCTGCGGAAGCTCCGCGCCTCCGGCGTATCGGGGGACTGGCGGCCGATCAACAACAGCCTCGAACTCGTCGCCGCCCTGATGGTCAACTCCGGCGGGTTCCCGATCCCCCGCGCCCGGGTCGCGTCGGCGGCCGACCTCGTCCCGATCGTCGCGGCCGGCATGGTCGCCCCCAACCCCGAGCAGGAGGCCGTCGTGGCCGCACCCAACCAGCCCGCCGCCCCCACCGACGGGCCGTCCGCGGATGGCACCGTCACGATCGGCGACACCGGCCTCGTCGGCCGGGTCGTGGAGCAGTCCGAGTCCGGTGATGTCGTCGTCGAGGTGACCGTCCCGGCGTCGGAGCTGCACGCCGCGTCGGAGGACCAGGCGATGGCCGCGTCGGCGAAGCTCACCCAGCGCCAGCAGATGCGGGAGCTGACCGCGTCGCTGGTCGCGGTCCGCGAGGACCTCGCCGCCCGGGACCGGGCCGACAAGGCGCGGGAGCTCCTCGCCAGCGTTCCTGTCGAGTAGCCCCGAGAACCGGCATCACGCCCGTCCGGCCGCTTCTACCGTCCGCACCCAGATCGCCCCGCCCGGCCTAGCCACCCGGGGCGCAGCAGTAGCCCGCACAGCGCCCAGCGCCGGCGGCATCCCTGACAGGCGTCCCGAAGGTGACTGACGATGGCCCACGAAGACGTGCTTGCCCGCCTCTCCGAGGTCGACGACGAGCAGCTCAACACCGCGCACGGTGAGATCACCGGCCGCATCAACGATCTCAAGCCGAAGGTCGCCGACCGGTCCCTGACCCCGGACGAGCTCACCGAGCTGCAGGCGCTCACCGACACGTTCAAGCAGGTCGGCGGCGAGGTCACGAAGCGCACGGAGGCCCGCGACCAGGCGTACGCGGCGATCGACGAGACGGTCGCGCAGGTCCCGGACCCGGAGGGCGAGAAGCCCGCCGAGGAGCAGCCGGCCGCCGAGGGCGAGCAGGCGCCCGAGTCGCAGGCAGAGCAGACCGAGCAGCCCGCCGAGGGCGAGCAGGCCACCCAGACCGCGGCCCCCGCAGAGGCCACCGCCCAGTCGCCGGCCCGCCGGTC
>JAKDNL010000432.1 GCA_030451825.1 Pseudonocardia sp.
GCGACTCCGGGCTCAGCCGCTGCACCACCGTGGTGATCGCGGGCTCGAGCCCGAGGCCGGCGAGCTCGCGCACCATGTAGAGGCCGGCGACGTCCCAGTTCCCGGCGTGCGGCAGCGCGTAGATCACCCCGCGGCCCGACGACAGCGTCTCCAGCGACGTCTCGATCCCGCGCACGTGCGGGTGCATCGCGGCGTGCACGGTGGCCGGGTCCATCGCCGGCAGCCGGAACGCCTCCTGCCAGTACCGGGCGTAGCTGCGCATCCCGTCCCGGACCAGGACGTCGAGCTCACCCGCGTCCGCGTCCGGACGGACCCGGGACAGGTGGGCCCGCAGTCGCGCGACGCCTCCGCCGCCGCGGCGGGCCGCCAGGTCCGCACCGGCCCGGAACGCGGCGGTGACCAGGGGCTCCGGTAGCCGGCGCAGCAGGGCCCAGGCCGCCGCGTACTCGACGTCGGCCAGACGCTCACCGAGCGGGGCTCGGGACGAGCGCCGGGACACGCCGGTGCTCACGCCCGCTCCCGGGCGCTCCGGTGCACGGCCGCGATCCGCTGCGCCAGCGTGACCACGGTGCCCACGGCCAGGACTATCAGCGCCACCTCGAGTGCGAAGGGCACCCCGACCCCGGCCAGGAACGTGCCGGCCAGTCCGAGGATGAGCCGTTCGGCCCGCTCGACCAGGCCGCCCTCCGCCTGCAGGCCGACGCTCTCCGCCCGCGCCTTGACATAGGACACCAGCTGTCCACCGACCAGGCAGACCAGCGCGGCGGCGCCGGCCAGCGGCGAGTCCCCGACCTGCAGGCACCACCAGGCCAGCGCCGCGAACAGGGCACCGTCGACGATCCGGTCGCAGGCCGAGTCCAGCACCGCACCGAACGGTGTGCCGTAACCCCGGGCCCGGGCCATCGCGCCGTCCACCAGGTCCAGCAGCACGAAGAACGTGATCAGGATCGGACCGACGACGAACGCGCCCCACGGCAGGAACCCGACGGCGGCGGCAACCGCGCCGACCGTGCCGATGACCGTCGCCGCATCCGGGCTCATGCCGCGGTCGACCAGCCACCGGCCCACGGGGTCGGTGACCCGGTTGACGTGTGCGCGGGCGAACAGGTTGAGCATCGGCGGAAGCCGTTTCCTCTCCGGACGTCGGCAGATCCCCGCGCTCGCGCGCGAAGCCGCGGGCCAGCCTAGTCGGGTGAGGACCCGGTCCCGTGCGGCGGCTCCCAGGCCTTGGCCAGCTGGGCGCGGGTCTCGGCCAGCAACTGCGGGATCACCTTGGTCTGCCCGACGACGGCGATGAAGTTCGCGTCCCCGCCCCAGCGGGGCACGACGTGCTGGTGCAGGTGCTCGGCCAGCGACCCGCCGGCCACCGTGCCCAGGTTCAGCCCGACGTTGAACGCGTGCGGCGCGGCGACCTTCTTCATCGTCACCACGGCCTGCCGGGTGAACACCATCAGCTCGGACGCCTCGGAGTCGGTGAGGTCCTCCAGCTCCGCTACGTGCCGATAGGGCAGCACCATCAGATGCCCGGGGTTGTACGGGTGCAGGTTGAGCAGCGCGAACACCTCATGGCCCCGGGCGACGACGAGGTTGTCCTCGTCCGGGTCCGCCGAGCCCGGACCGGCGTCGCCCGCGCCGATCCGACAGAACGGGCAGCCCATCGCGGCGGAGTCCTTGATGTAGGCCAGGCGGTGCGGGGTCCACAGCCGGGCGAACCCGTCCGGGGTGCCGACCCCGTCCTGCGGGACCCACTCCGGCTCCGCCGCACCGGCACCGTCGTCCATGAGCGACGATCCTAGGCGTCAGGACGCCGGCAGCGCGTCCGCCGTTGGCGAGGCGTTGCTGCGCGAGGCGATCCAGGACGCGATCGTCTCCACCGCCGTCTCCACCGGGACCCCGTTGCGCTGGCTGCCGTCGCGGAACCGGAAGCTGACCGCGCCCGCCTCGACGTCACGGCCACCGACGAGCAGCAGGAACGGCACCTTCTGCAGCGTGTGGGTCCGGATCTTTTTCTGCATCCGGTCGTCGCCGGCGTCCACCTCGACCCGCACGCCGCGCGCCCGCAGCGCCGCCGCGACCTCCCGGACCGCGGGCTCCTGCTCGTCGGTGACCGGGATGCCGACCACCTGCACCGGGGCCAGCCAGGCCGGGAACGCGCCGGCGTAGTGCTCGGTGAGCACGCCGAAGAACCGCTCGATCGAGCCGAACAACGCCCGGTGGATCATCACCGGCCGCTGCCGGGACCCGTCCGGCGCGGTGTACTCCAGCTCGAAGCGGTCCGGCAGCATCATGTCGACCTGGATCGTCGACATCTGCCAGTAGCGCCCGATCGCGTCGCGGGCCTGCACCGAGATCTTCGGGGCGTAGAACGCGGCGCCGCCCGGGTCGTCGACCAGGTCGAGGCCGAAGCCCTGAGCGGCCTCGCGCAGCGCGTCGGTCGCCTCCGCCCACGCCTCGTCCGAGCCGATCGACTTCTCCGGGTTGCGGGTGGAGAGCTCCAGGTAGAAGTCGTCGAGGCCGTAGTCGCGCAGCAGGTCCAGCACGAACTGCAGCAACGACGCGATCTCGCCCTGCATCTGCTCACGGGTGCAGTAGATGTGCGCGTCGTCCTGGGTGAACCCGCGGGCGCGGGTCAGGCCGTGCACCACGCCGGACTTCTCATAGCGGTAGACCGTGCCGAACTCGAACAGCCGCAGCGGCAGCTCCCGGTAGGACCGCCCGCGCGACCGGAAGATCAGGTTGTGCATCGGGCAGTTCATCGGCTTGAGGTAGTAGTCGATCGCCGCCTTCTTCAGTTCGCCGTCGCGCGCTCCGTACTCGGCGTCGAGCTGCATCGGCGGGTACATGCCCTCGGAGTACCAGTCCAGGTGCCCGGAGAGCTCGAACAGCGACCCCTTGGTCGCGTGCGGGGAGTAGACGAACTCGTACCCGGCCTCGGTGTGCCGCAGCCGGCTGTAGTCCTCCAGCTCCTTGCGCACGATGCCGCCCTTGGGGTGGAACACCGCGAGCCCGGAGCCGATCTCGTCCGGGAAGCTGAACAGGTCCAGCTCGCTGCCCAGGCGACGGTGGTCGCGGCGCTCGGCCTCGGCCAGTCGCTCCAGGTAGGCGTCCTGGGCCTCCTGCGACTCCCAGGCGGTGCCGTAGATCCGCTGCAGCGACGCGTTGGCCTGGTCACCGCGCCAGTAGGCCGCAGCGCTGCGCATGATCTTGAACGCCGGGATGAACTTCGTGGTCGGGATGTGCGGGCCGCGGCACAGGTCGGACCAGACGGTGTCGCCGGTGTGGGCGTGCACGTTGTCGTAGATGGTCAGCTCGCCGGAGGAGTCGACCTCCATGACCTCCCCGCTGTCGACGCCCTCGTCGCTCTTGAGGTCGACCAGCTCGAGCTTGTACGGCTCGTCTGCCAGCTCGGCGCGGGCCTGCTCGCGGGACTCGAAGCGCCGCCGGGAGAACCGCTGACCGCCCTTGACGATCTTCTTCATCGCCGACTCGATCTTGGTCAGGTCCTCCGGGGTGAACGGGGTGTCCACGTCGAAGTCGTAGTAGAAGCCGTCGGTGACCGGCGGGCCGATGCCCAGCTTCGCCTTCGGGAACAGCTGCTGGACGGCCTGGGCGAGCACGTGCGCCGCCGAGTGCCGGATGACGCTGCGGCCCTCGTCGGTGTCCGCGCGCACCGGCACGACATCGACGTCGGCGTCCGGGGCCCAGGCCAGGTCGCGCAGGGCGCCCTCGGCGTCGCGGACGACGATGATCGCGTCCGGGCCGCTGGTGGGCAGGCCGCCCTCGCGGACGCGCGCACCGGCCGTCGTCCCGGCGGGCACCCGGATCGGGGCGGACGCGGGCGGGACGGGCGGTGCGGACACGGGATTTCTCCTCCGATGACAGGTGTATGACGTCCGGGACGCCCTCGGGCGGCGGGAGCTCCCGCACCGGTCGGCCGGGCGAGGCGACGACGCCGCGCCTCCGGCGCGATCGGACCTGTCATCGATGCTAGTCGGGGCGAGGAAGCCGATTGCGCGCGCATCACCGCGGACGCGAGGGACGGACCCGCTGCACGGGCCCGGGGCGATCCCGGCAGCGGTCTCGGGCCGGGCGATCATCCCGGTCTCTCGCATGATCGATCCGTGTGGTCACATCCGGGCCACCGATGGCTCCGATGTGACCATACGGATCGATCACCGGGGTTGCGATGTCCGGGAAGAACCAGTCCCGGGTCGGCGTTGTCACCTCGGTGGTCCCACTCTCGATTCTCGATCTGGTCCCGGTCGCGGCCGGGGCGTCCGCGACGTCGGCGCTGGAGCACAGCACCCGCCTGGTCCGGCGCGCCGAGGAGCTCGGCTTCGGGCGCTTCTGGGTCGCCGAGCACCACGCGATGCCCGGCATCGCCAGCTCGTCGCCGCCGGTGCTGATCGCGCACCTGGCCGGGGCCACCGAGCGGATCCGGGTCGGATCCGGCGGCGTGATGCTGCCCAACCACCGCCCGCTCGTCGTCGCCGAGCAGTTCGGGACGCTCGAGGCGCTGCACCCGGACCGGATCGACCTGGGCATCGGGCGCGCCCCGGGCACCGACCCGAAGACCGCCGCCGCCCTGCGCGGGATCAGCTCGGGGCAGCTCGGCGCGCCCGACAACTTCCCGGACCAGCTCGTGGAGCTGTCCGCCTACTTCCGTGGCGACGCCGACGTGCTCGCCGTGCCGGCCGCAGGCAACGCGCCGTCGATGTGGCTTCTGGGCTCCAGCGGCTACAGCGCGCAGGTGGCCGGGATGCTCGGGCTGCCGTTCGCGTTCGCGCACCACTTCAGCGCGGAGAACACGCTGCCCGCGCTGCAGCTCTACCGGGAGAAGTTCCGGCCGTCGGCGATGCTGTCCGAGCCCTACTCCATGATCGCGGCCAGCGTGTTCTGCGCCGGGACCGACGAGGCGGCCCAGGAGCTGGCGATGCCGGCCGCGCTGCAGTTCCTGCGGCTGCGCCTGGGGCAGCCCGGCCCGGTGCCCTCGCCCGAGGAGGTGGCCGCGTTCGACTGGACCGATCAGGCCCTCCGCTTCGTCGAGCAGCGCCAGGCCGACCAGATCATCGGGTCCCCGGAGACCGTGCGACGTGGCATGGAGCAGCTCGTGGCGAGCACCGCCGTCGACGAGCTGATGATCACCACGTCGACCTTCGCGGGCGAGGACCGGCTGCGGTCCTACGAGCTGTTCGCCGAGGCCGTGGGCATGACCCCGGACGCACGGGTCGCCGCCTGAGTCTGAGCCTGGATCCCGGTCACTCGCGGTGATCGACGTGACGGGCGTCGCGCCCGACCGGCGCACACCCCGGCGGGTGTGTAATGCCCGGCATGACCGACACCACGGGCCCCGGCGCGTTCCGGGCCGCGATCGAGTCCGGCGACCTCGCCGCGGCCGTCGCACTGTTCCGCGACGACGTCGAGTTCCTCTCCCCCGTCGTGCACCGCCCCTATCGCGGGCGCGAGGAGCTGCGCAGCATCCTGACCGCGGCGTTCACCGTGTTCGAGGGCTTCCGCTACACCCACGAGTACGGCGGCGCCGACGGTCACGTCCTGGAGTTCGAGGCCCGGATCGATGACCGCGCGGTGCAGGGCGTCGACATCCTGCGCGACGGCGACGGCGACGGCGACGGCGACGGCGACGGCGACGGCGGCCTGTCCCAGCTGACCGTGATGGTCCGGCCCTACTCCGCCGCCACGCTGCTCCGCGAGCGGATGGGTGCGTTGCTGAGCGGCTGAACCGACCAGTCGAGCGCCGCCGAGCGGCGGTACCGATCGGCCAACGGAGTGCGTAAGACCGCCGGGCGACGGCGCCCCGGCGCGTCGTCGCACGCCGCCGTCCGTTGCCCGACGGAGCGGTCCCCCTGGTTCGCGTGCGCCCGCCGCGGATGCACGATGGAGTCCTGCGTCGGCGCTCCCCGGCCCCAGGGTCACGCACCGGCGCAGGAATCCCCGGCGTATGCCGACATTCGAGTGACGTCGCTCGGAAGGCATACCGGGATCCCAGACGGTCTCGTTGAACCCAGGAGACCCACTGACACGCGCTGGGGCGAGACGGCTCGCCGGCGCGGACGCGAACGCGAAAGGAGGAGGCGGGTGCCCGGACCCTCCACCCCGCCCCCTCCGCGGTCGTCCGATCCGACGGACGGGCGCGGAGGCCGCCGCCGACGCGCCGAGCGCCGCGACGACCGTCCCG
>JAKDNL010000433.1 GCA_030451825.1 Pseudonocardia sp.
GGCCACGCCGGCCCCGTCGCTCGCTCACTACACCTCCGGCCCGTTCGCGGCGCCGGGGTCGGCTACCCGGCCCCGAGACGCCCGGCGGACCGCTACCTCCCAGCTGCGCATTCGACCTACGCACCGCACGCTGGGCGTTGGCTCGTTTAGCGCTCAGAGCGCAACATCGGTTTCGGTGGTCGCCGTCGGGACGGTCATAACGGCATCGAACGCATCTGCCAGCCTGCCGTACGACCATCCGCTCTGGGCCCGGATGCGGTCCACGCCGTCCAGGCCGCACTCGTTGCGTGTCCTGACGAGCGTCGGATAGGCGAGGCCAGCGGTGTCGGCTGCTGCTTCGATACTGGTGGGCAGCGGGGGGCCCAGCGCTATCGGCTCAGCGACGGAGCCGTCGGAGCGCACTTGCGGGACGGAGTCAGCGGTGTGGGTCAGCCCGATCGCTACGTAATCCTCGCCCAGCGCACGGGCTAGGTGTTGGCCCATCGGAACCATTGTGGGCCCGGCTTCGGGCGCGTACCGCAGCGGTGTCTTCTGGATGTGGGTGTTGTGCGCGACCAGCACGATCCGATCCCCGGGGTCGGCGTGGTCGAGGAGTGTGAACACGGTGCCGGCCATGAATCGGTCTCGCAGGGAGATCGCCGCGGCCATCTGCTCGTTCGCGGGGAGCCCGTTCGTGGATCCGAACAGGTGGTCCGCGCCGATCGCGGTGTCGAGGTGGACTGCGGCTCGGTCGAAGCGATCTCGGGCCGCTTCGGTGTTCTCGCGTTCCAGGTATATCGGCGCGCGTGAGTGCATCAACGCTCGTAGACGCGCCAGGGCGGCGGTCAATGCGTCTTGTTCGGAGGCGTCGAGTGAGTGCCAGGCTGGTATTGCTGTCATCGCGGATCCGGCCGCGAATCGTTCGGCGAGCTCGGTTGCGGCGTCCAAGCGGGGCAGCAGCCCGGGATCGACGTTGGCGAGGTAGTCCCGTACCGGTGCGAGGGCAGGCAACAGGCTGCCACCCGCTTCCGGGACGTCGATCCCGACGAACCGAGCGGGAACGTGGGCGATGTTGTGCTCGCGCAGCTGGCGAAACAGGGCTGCGGCCCCAGACCGGGTGATATCCGAGCGGATGTCGTTCAGGTCCTCGTTCGTGCCGGTGCCCCGGATCCAGGAGTCGAGAGCGAAACCGGCAGTCACGCTGAACTCATGGGCGAACACCGTGAAGCCCAGTCGCTCCATGAGAAGTCGAGTGAGCCGGGCTCGGACTTCGGTGAACTCCCGCACGAAGTGCGCGCTCTCGCCAAGTGCGACGACCCGGGCGCCGCCGACGATCTCCTGCAGCGCCTCCAGGTCGTCGGTCGCAACATCGGAGGCCGTCGACCCGAGCCGCGTGCCCCGGGCCAGCACCACCGCAGCACGGTTGGTTACGGAAGACCGGGTTCTGACCCCGCGGTTCACTGCGCCCTCCAGGGGTTTCTTCCGCCTCGAGTGGACACGTCCGGCAAGTCCTCTGCGATGCCCGTGGTCAGACCGGCGAGCTTTGCTGCGAAGTCGGCTACCTCCGCGTCCGACCAACCGCTCAGAAGCCGGGAGAACCGGCCGAGGAGCTCCTCGCGGAAGCTGTCGCGTTCCCGGATGCCAGCTTCGGTGACGTCGATGAGGTAGGAACGCCCGTCGCTGGTGTCCTCGACGCGGCGCACCAGTCCGGACTCGACGAGGTCGGAGACCGCGCGCGTAATCGACTGGGCAGGAAGGTCCAAGGCCGCGGCTACCGCCTTGGGATGGACGGGCTCCTGCGCTGCCATGTTGAGCACCCCCGTAGCGGTCGGGCCGAGCGGTGCAGCGTTCGCGGCCCGGCGCTGGATCTGCGCCATCCGGTGCAACTCGCGAACGATCGTCCACGTCGCGCTAGTTCGTTCCACGTACTAACTATATCGTAGTGAGGGCCGCGGCGCCGTCTGACAATGGTGGTGCCGGCTGGATCGTGCGTGATCGGCCTCGCGGCGCTGCATCGGGCGCTGTGTACTCATCTGCGGTGCATCCCCCTCGGCCGGAAACGATCCACGTCGTGGCCCCGGCCGCAAGAGCGCCTGCGGCGTCGCTACGCGATGGCTGCGCCACCCTTGCCCCCGGCGCCACGACGAGCAAGGCGGCCAGGACGAGGGGAACGGGGGAGGAGTGGCGACCACCCCACCGGTGCGATCTGCGGACTATGCGCGGACGCAGACGGGTGGTCTGCAGCTCCGCTGCAGGTCAGAACCGATCTGGCAGCTCACTGTAAATCCGCTGCCCGGTAGTGGCGCGCCTAGCTTTACTGCGTGCCGACGAGCGAGGGCAGAACGGCGGCCACCTCGCCAGCGCCGTCCTCGGTGTCCACGATGCACTTCAGTTCCTCGGCGCGGCGTCGGTAGCGGGTATCGCGAGTCGCGGCGACGAGCGCATCGGTCAGGCGGTCGGCGGTGAGGCGCCGCAGCGGCACAGCGCCGGGCGAGACGCCGATCGAGACGAGCCGGGACGCCCAGAACGGCTGGTCGGCCAGGACGGGGAGACCGACGGTCGGCACCCCGGCCCGCAGTCCGGCCGCCGTCGTGCCCGCGCCGCAGTGGTGCACGAGTGCGGCCATGCGCGGGAACAGCCACTCGTGGGGCACGTCGCCGATTGTCAGGATTCGATCATCGGCCTTCTCCCCACCGGTGAGGCCAGCCCATCCCGACTGGACGACACCCCGGAGCCCCGCCCGGCGCAGGCTCTCTCGGATCACGGACTGGACCGCGTCGGGGTCGGGTAGAGAGCGGCTGCCCAGCCCAACGAACACCGGCGGGTCACCCGCGTCGAGGAAGGCCTGCAGCCCGGGGTCGGGTCGCCAGCCGTCGGGGACCGCGGGCCACCATGCCCCCGTGACCCGCGCGGACCGGGGCCAGTCGCGGAAGCGGGGCAGGAGAGCGCGGCTGTACCCGTAGAACGCGGGCCAGTCCCGCGCCGCCAGACGTGACCACAGCGACGTGGACCGGACGGGCGCGAGCCCGAGCTGAGAGCGCAGACGCGCGGCGGTCCGGCCGAACGACAGGGCGCCCGCCGCGAGTGCCACCCTGTCCAGCGCCCGATTCACCGTCCCTCCCAGGTCAGGCAGCCCCAACGCCGCGGCGGGCAGGTCACCGGTCGGATGCACGGGAGACGGGAAGGCGCCGGCGGACGCGACACCGAGTCCTTCGCACACGTCGTAGCCGGTGAACAGGGCCACTGAGTTGAGCAGGACGATGTCGGCGCCGTCGCGCACAGCCGGGATGAAGTCCTCGCTCACCGTGTCGACGTACTCCCGCAGTACGCGCACCATCCGTGCCTGCCCCAGTGGCCCGGAGCCGTCGGCATGCCAGCGCCGACCCTCCTCGCTGGTATTCCCGCTCTCCGGATCTCCGCGCAGCAGACGGAACTCCAGCCCCGCGGTCGTGATCATCGTGCGGAACCGTTCGTTGGCGGCGATCGCGACATGGTGACCGTCAGCGGTCAGGCGTTGCCCCAAGCCGGTGTACGGGGCGACATCACCGGTCGATCCCGGAGCAAGCACGAGAATCCGCATACGCTCTACCGTACGTAGAACTCGCGTCGATCGACCAGCCCTCGTCTGCCTGGGGCCTCGCCGTTCACGAGCTGAGCGCAAAGTGGCGCCTTGTGCCGAACACGTGTCGAACTGGGGGGACGGACGCGGTCGAGTCTGCGTTCGCCGCAGCTCAGACAGTGTGTGGTGGAAGATCGGCGCTGCCTCTTAAATGGATCACGCCTCCTGCTTCCAGTCTCAGTCTCAGTCTCATTCGCCCTCGTTCATCGTGGTCCGGGGCGGCCGGACCGGCGAGCCCGGACGCAGGTACGGGACGAACCAGCCGCGTCCGGACACAGCTCCCCAGACTTGGAAAGCGTGTTGGGAGCAATCCCTCAGGGGTTCGAATCCCCTATCCTCCGCCACCACAGAGCAGCACGAACGCCGCGCAGGCCCGAGCAGGGCGGCGCGGCGTTCGTCGTTCAGTCTCAGTTCACGTCCGGTCTGCCCCAGATCAGGCCGCCCACGCGCTGGGCAACGTCGGCTCGGACAGAAGCCGGCCTTCCTGCCACACGTCCCGCCGCAGCCGTGCACGTACCGAGGTCGGAGCCGAGCCCGGCGCACCAGCAACGTCCCCGTGTCAAGGCGCCGGGCCGGCCACGCCGGCCCTGTCGTCTCACTACACCTCCGGCCCGTTCGCGGCGCTGGGTCCGGCTACCCGGCCCCAGCACGCCAGGCGGCTACTTGTCCCCGGAGTCGATTCGATCGCGTAGCAACGTCACACCCGGCCCGGACAGCTCGCCGAGATAGGCCGAACGACCCGCGAGCGTCATCGTCAGCGCCTCACTGGTCCCCGAGACCGGAGGTCCCTCGCCGTGCCGGAACGGGCCGTCCATGGCTTCCAGCTGAAGCCCGGCGGCCAGCGTCTTGCTCGGCACGGTGAAGTCCCGGCTGACGAAGAACCGAGCCACCTCCGTCATCGCCTCGACACTCGCGGACCCAGCGAGGCCCAGCGCCCGGCGGACGTCCTGGCCGTGAACGACGACCTCCCCGAGCCACGCGGCGGTGTGACCCGACGCGGCCGTACTGCTGTCGACCACAGCCCGGAAACGCTGCAGGGTCTCGGTCGGCGACGCACCACGCTGCTCGGTCAACCGCCGGTCGTTGTGGACGTCGAAGTCACCCCGCGCGCCCACCACGCTGAGCAGCCACCGGAATCGTCCCAGAGACGCCGCAGCGGTCAGGTGCGCGACAACCTCCTCCACGCTCCAGCGCCCGCAGAGAGACGGTGTGGCCCACTGCTCCTGGTCGAGGCCCGCCAGGTCGTCGGCGAGGGCGGCGCGTTCTGCGTGGATGAGGCTCCACAGCTGGGCGCGAGCCGCTGCACGATGGTCTCCCACATGAACGATCTCCCCCTGGTGGCGGTTCGGTACTCAACATCAGACCGACACCGCGCACGAAAATCATCGCGGCAAGCCCATGAGCCTCCGGCGGCCGGGCTCTTCCCGAACCCGACACCACTTCGGAGATCAGGGGAGTGCGGCGGGGTCGTGCGAGGGCGTAGAACGGCCGTCACGGACCATGCACGGACGCACGCCAGGGCCCGCGCCTCCATCGCAGGTCAGAGCCGATATGGCAGCTCACTGCAAATTCGGCGGCAAGAAGACGGTCGGTGCGTGCGACTCAGGCGATCGTGACGATGAGGCGCCCCCTGGCGTGACCGCGCGCGCATTCGGCCTGTGCCGCGCCGGCGTCGATGAGGCCGAACGTCCGTGACACCGGCAGCGTGAGCTGCCCCGGCCGCGACCAGGTCCGCACCCGCGCGCAACGCGGGCGACTTGTCTCCACCGAAGCCGGTCGACACCAGTGCGCCGTGGGCCGGTGCGCTGAAGTCCGCAATGGACACGACTCTGGACGGGTCGCCGGTCAGCTCGACGAGTTCGGGAATCACTCCTGACCCGGCGATGTCCAGTGCGGCGTCGACACCGTCCGGAGACACGCCGCGGACCCGGTCGATGAGCCCATCACCGTAGGTCGTGGCTGTCGCTCCGAGCCGCACCAGATACGCCTGATTGGCCGGCCCCGCAGTGCCGATCACCCGAGCCCTGCGGTGTACGGCGACCTGGACGACGACCGACCCGACCCCGCCCGATGCGCCGCTCACCAGCAGCGTCTGCCCGGGCTCGACGCCTACCGTGTCGAGGATGCGGAACGCGGTCTCGAACGGGACCGGGTAGCCGGCCGCCTCCTCGAACGTGACGGTCCGCGGCATCCGCGCCCAGGAGGTGAGGACCGCGTGTTCGGCGTAGGTGTGTGTCCCCGATCCGAACACTGCATCGCCGATCTCGATGTCGGTGACCCCGTCGCCGATCTCGTTCACGATACCGGCGGCGTCTCCGCCGATGCCCGCAGGCAGGGACAGCGGTAGATGGTCACGTAACAGGCCCTGACGGGTCTTCCACTCCAACCCGTTGACCCCGGCGGCACGGACGGAGATGCGAATCTCGCCCGGGGACGGGTGAGGTTCCTCGACGTCGACAACCTGGAGGACTTCCGGACCGCCGTACTCCACGAATTGAACAGCTCTCATCACACTGACCCTCTCGGGTTGGTGTGAGTCGCCGTCCTCGCCATCCGCGCTCACGTGGTCCATGCATGTCGGCGTGGGATGA
>JAKDNL010000032.1 GCA_030451825.1 Pseudonocardia sp.
CGAACCGGGACGGTAGCGGGGTCCCCCGACAACCTGGTGATATAGCGGGTTATCACCAGTTCTGACGTGAGTTGCACCCACTGCGACAACTCACGTGTCGGTGATAGTTGGGCTCCGACCTGGGCGTGTGCCTGCGGAGGCTGATGACGGCCGCGTTGATCGGAGCTCACCGAACGACCTCAGGTGCCGCGCGTGACCTGCGCCGATGTCACTCGTTCTCATCAGATGAACGATTCGTGCACGGTCACGGTCTGGTGAGGGACGCGCGTGGATGGGTCGTGGCAAGTCCCCGGGGCTGCTCCATCGCTGTTCGTACTGGGCGGCGCTCCCCTGCTGCATGCCGAGGAACAAATGTTCGAGGCGATGCTCGCCGGCTGGAGTGACCAGCAGCTCGCCCGGAACCTGCACGGCGACACGATCAAGGACCGGCTGCTCGGAGTGCGGCGGTTCCAGCGGTTCACCAACGACTGGCCGTGGACGTGGCGTCCGGTCGACGTCGAGGAGTTCACCGCCGAGTTGCGCGGCGAGGGCCGCGCGTTGTCGACGATCCGGGCGTATCAGGGCGGGCTTCGGCAGTTCCTCGACTACGTCGCCGACCCGCGGTACCAGTGGACCGCGGCATGTGAGCGGCTGTTCGGCACCCATCCCGCGCAGGTGTGCTTCGAGTGGAACACCGCCGTGCACGCCGCGGACTACGAGGGCCGCCCCGGCCGCCGCGCGCTGACCAAGCCGGAGCTGCAGCGGCTGTTCGACCACGCCGACGAGCAGGTCGCCGCCGCACGCAGTTCGGGCCGTAAGGGCTGGCTGACCGCGATGCGCGACTGCGCCGCGCTCAAGGTCGCCTACGCCTGGGGCCTGCGCCGCCGGGAACTGGTGATGCTGGAGCTCGCCGACTTCGGCACCAACCCGCACGCCCCCGAGTTCGGTGCCCACGGCGTGGTCTACGTCCGGTGGGGCAAGGCCAGCAGGGGCAGCCCGCCCAAGCGGCGCAGCGTGCTGACCGTGTTCCCCTGGTCGGTGCGCGTGGTCGAGCAGTGGCTCGGCGGCTATCGCGACCTGTTCGACACCGCCGAGCGCGGCGACGAGAACCTAGGCGATGTCTCCAGGATCGGGGGTCATCGGTACCCCGGCACGAGCCGGTCACCGCCCAGCCCGCGGCAGCCGCGGCCCGGTTCGGTTTGCGGTCACGGGCAGTTCGACGACGACGGGCTCGGTCGGCGAGTGCGCGGGGCCGCTGGAGAACGGCCACCCGGAGGGCGCGTGACGCGTGGCGCCGGAGCGCAGCCTGTGGCGGCCGTCAGGCCGGAACCGGGCACCGATCAGGTGCTGCGACACGGGCTCGACGATCGCGTGGGTCTGCTCGGCGCTGTCCGGCGCATGGCCGGTGCCGGTCCGGGCGACCGGCCCGAACCGCGCACCGATGGGGCCCGTCGTAGCCGCGTTCGTGGGGCCGTCAGCGCCTGTGCCGACGCCACGTCGCTGCTCGTCCCGAGCACGCCGTCCGATCCACACCAGGTCTGCCACCTCCGCCTGCGCACCGGAACATGCAGCCCCGGAGCGTAGGTCGCCAACGCCGGAGATCGTGCCCCCCGACATGTTTACGAGCTGGTAACCGATTCGTTCGAGCCTCGAACAACGCAATATCGCGGCCTGTGCCCCCGTGACTGCTCAGCGGGTTCACGGACCGTTCTTCCGCTTCCATCCCATTCGGTCGCGCCCGGCACCGTCCGCCTCGAGCCGGTCACGGCGTGTCCAGCAGGAGTGAGTAGCGGACGCCGTCGGCCGAGCCGAGGTTGCGGGCTCGGTGCCCGCGGTGGACGAGCCCCCGCCGAACGCCACCACGAGCATCGCCACCTCCTGGTCAGCGCGATCCGTGGGCGACCGCCCGCACCATCAGACGCGGGGCGAGCAGGGCCGACGGCGGGTCGGTGAGGTTCGCGACCCGCATGAAGGCCCTCGCCACGACCGGGTCGTGGTGGGCGGCGAGTTGTACGCGGCGGACGTAGTCGTCGAGGAGCCGGGTCCAGACAGGGCGCCGGCCGTCCACCTCGGGCATGGCCAGATCCGATCGGGTCGCGACGCCCCAGGCAGCCGCGCAGACCCTGGCAGTGGCCCGGTGGAAGGCTCGCGGGTCGACGGCGGTGGACCCGGTGAGCTGTGTGCGCAGGATCCGCACCTGCTGGGCCGCCAGCGTCATTCCCTGCGCGTAGAGCGGGTTGAGGCTGCAGACCGCGTCACCGAGGGCGATGATGCCGGTCGGTAGGCGCATCTGGTCGTAGCGCCGCCAGCGGGAGCCGCGGAAGCGGTAGGGCAACGGGTCGTCGAGCGGTTCGGCGTCGGCGATCACGGCGGCGATGTCGGGCGCTGGAAGCGTCGCGGCCCAGGCCGCGAAGCCGGCAGGGTCGGTCGGGGGGTGATCGCCGAGCATCCCGGCCAGCGTCACCAGCCAGCGGTCGCCCTCGACGGCGACGCAGCCGCCACCGCGGAACCGCGGCACCGTCGACACGGTCACACCGGAGAACGCGGTGCCGGGTAGGCGGCGATAGAGCCGCGTCGCGTACCCGAGGTCGACGTCCGCGCGCTGCTCCTGCGGGGTCGGATGACCCAGCCGGGCGAGCCAGGTGGGCAGCCGCGACGAGCGGCCCGAGGCATCGACGACGAGATCGGCGGGCAGGGAACCGTCGCGCAGGACGACCCCGTCGACGGCATCGACCCCTTGCTCGATCAACCCGGTCGCCGTGGCGTGCCGCAGAGTGACACCGCGGAGCGCGAGGGCACGGGCCCGCAGCGCCGCCTCCAGAAAGGGGCGGGTGGCCAGCACGGACCGCATGCCGCTGGTGTCGCCTGCGAGGCGTCGGCCGTGGATGTACCAGCGGGTGTCGCGCAGCGGTTCGACGCTCGGAGCTCCCGCCGCCGCCAGCTCGTCGACGACACCCGGGTACAGCTCCTCCAGCAGCTGACGGCCCCCGTCGAGCAGGCCGTGCAGGTGCCCGCCCTGCGGAACTCCGCGACGAGGGCCCGATGCCACCGTCTCGTCGCGTTCGACGACGGTGACCTCGTCGAACGCGTCGGCCAGCACTCGCGCGGCGAGCAGCCCGGCGATGCCTGCTCCCAGTACGACGGCGTGGGTCACGGGTAGAGCTCCTTGATCTCGGCGTGGAACGCCACCGCGATCGCGGCACGGCGCAGCTTGAGCGTCGGGGTGAGGTGGCCGGCCGTCACCGAGAAGTCGCTGGTCAGCAGGCTCCATCGGCGGATCGACTCGGCGCGGGAGACCTGCGCGTTCGCGACCGCCACGGCCCGCTCGACACCGGCGCCCACCTCGGGATCGAACGGATCGGCGCCGGGTTCGAGCACGATCAGCGCGGTGACGTACGGGCGGTCGTCGGCCACCACCATCGCGTTGGCGATGAGCGGGTGCAGCCGCAGCCGGTCCTCCAGCGGGGCGGGCGCGACGTTCTTGCCGCCGGTGGTCACGAGGATCTCCTTGCGGCGCCCGGTGATCCGCACGGTGCCGTCCGGCTCGATCTCGGCGAGGTCGCCGGTGTGCAGCCAGCCGTCCGGGGATGCCTGCGGGTCGGGCCAGTAGCCGGGGGAGACCTGTCGGCCGCGCACCAGCAGCTCGCCGTCCGGCGCGACGTCCACCAGCGTGCCCGGCACCGGCCGCCCGACCGTGGTGAACCGGTTGGTCGAGGGCACGTTGAGGGTGACGGCGGTGGCCGACTCGGTGAGCCCGTAGGCCTGCAGGACCGTGACGCCCTGCGCGGCGAAGAACTCGCCGACGACGGGATCGAGCCGGGCCCCACCGCAGATCACGTGGCGCAGGGCCGTGCCGAGTAGCGGATGGCGCCCCGTCGTCGCGTCCCCCATGCCTTTACGCAGCTTCTCCAGCGCGTAGGGCACCACGGCGAGCCACGTCGGCTCGAACGCGGCCAGCCGGGCCGGGAGGTCGGCCACGCCTGCCAGCAGGCCGGTACGGGAGCCGCTGTAGAGCGCGCCCTGCAGCACCGTCCGCCCGAACACGTGCGACAGCGGCAGCACCACCAGCGTGGCGGGCCGCTGCACCTGCGCGAACATCTCGGTGCTCTGCTCCACCACCGCGGCCGCGGCGGCGAACATGTTCCGGTGGGTGAGCACGCAGCCCTTCTGGGGGCCGGTGGTGCCGCTGGTGTAGACGAGGCTCGCGATGTCGTCGGCGCGCACGGCGGCCCGCCGCTCTGCGGTGTCGGCCACGGCCTCCCAGCCCGGGCCACCGTCGAGCAGGCCGGTCAGCGACCACGCCGGCACCTCGGGCACGTCGGCCTCGCGGCCGTCCTCGGCCAGGCACGCGACCGCTCCCGAGTCGCGCAGCACGTGGCTCATCTGCGCCGTCGACGACGTGGGGAACAGCGGCACGAGGATCACCCCGACCGCGGCGGCGGCGAGATCGGCCACCGCCCAGGCGTAGCTGTTGCGGCCCAGCACCCCGAGCCGGTCGCCGGCCCCGACCCCGCGCCCGACCAGCCGCGCCGCCGCCGCCTCGACGTCGGTGGCGAGCTGCGTCCAGGTGCGATCGGCCCAGCCGTCCCCGTCCGGCCAGGACAGCGCGGTGGCGTGCGGATCCCGGGCGAGCCCGACGTCGATGATGTGGGCGAGGCCCCGGTCGTCGGGAAGATCGGGGCCGTCGGGGAGATGCGTGGTGAGGCCGGCGGTCATGCTAGATCCCCAGCAGCTCGGGCGCCGACGCCAGCTCGCGCAGGCGCTCGACGGGCGCCTCGACGAGCTTGCGACGGGTCAGGTCCAGCAGCCCGGCGACGCTGTTCACCTCGGCCGAGAGCACGCCGTCGCCGCGGTGGATCGGCTGGGAGACCCGCGCGGTCTTGCCGGTGCCCCACTCGAACTCGCAGCCGATCTGCGCCTCGTCGCCGAAGCGCAGTTCCTTGCGGTAGATCAGCGTGGTCTCCATCATGATCGGCATCACGCTGGCCTGGAGGAGCGTCTGCACGTCGAGCCCGGCGGCGGCCATCCGCTCCCAGCGGGCGTGCTCGGCGTACTGCATGTAGACGGTGTGGGCGATGTGCCCGAGCGCGTCGATCTCGTAGCCGCGCACGACCACGTGCGTGGTCGGCGACTTCAGGGTGGCGGTCATCGGGGCCCTCCGATCGTGGTCACGGTGCGGCAGCTCTCGACGAACCGGAGCAGCTCGTCGATCGGGTCGGTGCGGTGGTCGACGGCGCGGTCGACCACCGCGATGAGGTGCTCGTAGGCGTCGGTGTGGTCGTAGCGGGCCACGTCGGCGATGCGCAGGGCCCAGCGCCAGTAGCCGCGGATGTCGGCGAGCGGCATCCGGAAGTCGGCGACGACGTCGCGGATCGGGGCGGCCATGGCATCGCCGTGCACGCGCAGGTAGCGGGTGACGACGTCGGCGAAGAACGTGAAGTGCCGGGCCTCGTCGCGCGCGAGCTTCGTCAGCAGGTCGTCGAGCACCGGGTCGGTGATGTCGGCGCGGAGCTGGCGGTAGTAGATCTGCGTGGCCTTCTCCTGCACCAGCGCGTAGGTGAAGAACTGCACCGGGTGCGTGTAGCCGTCGAGCCGGAACGGCTGGCGCCCGTAGCCCGCGAGGTCGGTGCGCAGCTCGGCGCGCTGCCGCATCCCGGAGCTGCGCTGGTAGCGGGCCAGCGCGCGGGCGTGCGTGTCCTCCTCGGCCGCCCAGCGGACGGTGAAGTGGTAGAGCTCCCGGTGGTGGGCGAACACGGCGGGGTCCACCGACGCGTCGACGGGGAACCGGCGGTGGTAGATGTCGAAGTACCCCGGCAGGTGGTCCTCGATCACCGTCACGAACTCGACGGCGGAACGCTGCCCGTCGGTGAGGTGGTCGGCGTCGGCGGCGGCCCAGTCGAGGCTGTGCTCGGCGTCCCAGCGGCGCTGCGGGGGCAGGGCGGCGAGGAACGTGTCGACGGCCTGCGCCAGGTCATCGGTGCTGATCAGGTCGCTCACCGCACTCCCTCGCTGCGCTCGCTCGGCGCTGCGCGTAGGCGCCGTGACACCGATTCGCTCGCAAGCTCGCTCATCGGCCGTTCCGCAGCGTCAACCCGTAGTGCTTGGTGGTGTAGCCCCAGCCCGCGTTGGCGATCTCCAGGTAGTGCGTGAGCTGCGCGGCGAGCCCGTCCTGCAGAGCGTCGAGCCGCTCACGCGAAACGGCCACGTTCTGGGTCCACGCCTCGATCGTGCGGCGGTAGTGGTCGGTGAGGTCGTCCACGGCCTCCACCGAGAACCCGGCTGTCTCGGCCGCGGCCACCAGCTCCGACAGCGGCCGCAGCCGCCCGTTGCCGAAGATCGAGTTGCGGACGAAGTCGGTGCCCGGGCGGGCGTCGAACTCGGCCTGGATCGCGGCGGTGCGGAAGCAGCTCTCCGACACGTAGAAGCGCGCGCCCTTGCGCAGCAGCCGCCGGGTGCGGACGAACACGGCCGGCAGGTCCGGCATGTGGATCACCGAGCCGAGCGCCGCGGCCGCCTCGAACGAGCCGGCGGGCGCGTCGAAGCGCTCGAACATGCCGCCGTGGACGTCGACGTTCCCGGCGAGCCCGCGGGCCCGGGCCGTCGCCTCGATGTGGTCGCGTTGGCGCGGGGCCGGCGTCACGCCGGTGACCCGGCAGCCGTAGTGGCCGGCGAGGAACAGCGTGAGCGCGCCCCAGCCGCAGCCGATGTCGAGCACGCGTTCGCCGTCGTCGACACCCATCCGGCCCGCGACGAACCGCAGCTTGTGGCGCTGGGCGGTGGCGAGGTCGTCGGTGTCGGAGCGATACAGCGCGGAGCTGTACTTGCGCATCGGGTCGAGGAACTGCTCGAAGACCGCCGGGTCGAGGTCGTAGTGCTGGTTGGTCTCCGGGACAGCGGTGGCGGTGGTCATGATACCGCCTCCGCGGGAACGAGCACGTCGGCGGTCATGACCCGACCGCGGCGGCGACGACCGTCGCCACCTGCTCCACGGTGCTCACCCCGAACACCTCGGCGTCGTCGAGCTCGATGTCGTAGCGCTGCTCGATCCTCGCGATGATCCGCAGGACCTTGATCGAGTCGGCGCCCTCGACGGTGCGCAGGTCGGTGCCGGGGCTGAGCTCGGCGGCGTCGGCGCCGAGCACCTCGGCGACGATCTCGATGACGGAGGTGGTGATCTCTTCGGTGGTGGTGGCGGCGGTCATGGCTGGACCTCTCGGCTGGTGATCGGGAGCCCGGCGCCGTCGGCGGGCACGGGAAGGTAGGAGGCGGTGGCGGTGGCCAGCACCGCGCCGTCGGCGGTGCGGATCTCGGCGCGGCCCGCTACGGGGCCGGTCCCGTCGATCGTGGCGTGGCAGCGGTAGTGCCCGTCGATCGCGATCACCCCGACGTAGCGCATCCGCATCGAGGTGGTGACGGCCGGGCGGCCGTGGCGCAGCACCACGAGGTTGCCCATCACCTCGTCGCAGATCAGGGCGACGATCCCGCCGTGCAGCACACCGGGGTAGGACTCGTAGCGGCGGTCCGGGCAGAACGACGCCGAGATGCCGTCGCCGTCGGGAACGAAGCGCAGGCCCAGCCCGACGGGGTTGGTGGGAGAGCAGCCGAAGCAGCGGCCGTCGGCGCGGTCGGCCCAGGGCAGGGCGAGCTCGTCGGCGAGGGTCATCACAGCGCCCCGGCCAGCGCGCGGCGGACCTTGCCGTTCGTGGAGAGATCCCGGTCGGTGAGGCTGCCGAACGTCCTGCGGATCTTGCCCTGCAGCTCGTCGAGTTCGCCGGTCTCAGCCATCTGGTCGAGGAACATCTGGAAGCCGGTGTCGATGGTCTCGTGGCCCTCCAGGGCGTCGAGACCGGACTTGAACACGCTGACGGGGTGCCGGATCGTGTCGGTGGAGGTGTAGAAGTACAGCGTTTCCAGCACCGAGCCGAGCTCCTCGGGATGGGCCTCGAGGCGGGCCGCGGCGAAGTGCCGGAACTCCCGCGCGTGCGACGCCTCGTCGCGGCTCGCGCGCAGCAGCAGGTCGGCCAGCACCGGCTCCCGCACCCACGCGGCCGTCGAGCGGTAGATGTGGTTGACCGTCAGCTCGGAGATGATGTTGGTGGCGAGCGTCGCCGACGGGGTGCTGCCCGGGTCGTAGGGGGCGCGCATCGCGGCCACCGCCCGGTTGTCGACGGTCTCGCCGACGGCCTGGAGCCACGAGGTGAACGCGTAGTGGTGCTGCACCTCCTGCTGGCCCCAGATCACCGCGAAAGCGGAGAAGTCGTAGTCGTCGACGAACTCGTTCATGAACCCGTGGACGGCGGCGATCACGTTGGACTCGCCCATCACCGCGCTCTTCACGAGTGTGACGTATTCGGGTCGGACGAGTGTCGGATCGATGTCGGAGAGATCCAGATCGGCCAGTCGCCAGTGATTGCGGTCAAAGTGCCGGAAAACGTCCAGACTGTGCATGTCGATCATGTCCGGGGCAGTCATCTGTTCACCCTGTCGTCGTTGCGGATTCGGGCGGCCATGTCGAGTCGGCGCAGCTTTCCGCTGGACGTGCGCGGAATGCTGCGGGGGGAGACGAGGTGGACGGTCACACCCGGCAGATCGGCCCGGGCGGCCACGGCGGCGCGCAGCCGGGCGGTCAACGCGGCGCGGCCCGCGTCGTCGGACGCGGTGGTCTCGACCACCAGCACCACGCGCTCCGGATCGGTCTCGGCGATCGCCACGCACCGCCCCTTGTGGACGCCGGTGACGTCGCGCGCGGCGTCCTCCACGTCGAGCGGGTACACGTTGCGGCCGGCCACCGTGATCATCTCCTTGAGGCGGCCGGTGAAGAACAGCTCGCCGTCGCGGAGGTAGCCGAGGTCGCCGCTGCGCAGCCAACCGTCGGCGGTGAAGAGCGGCTCGCCGCCGAGGTAGCCGGTGGTGGCCATCGCGCCGCGCAGCTGGATCTCACCGACGGTGCCGTCCGGCTCGCCGGCCCCGATCCGGACCTCCATGTCCGGTACGGCGTGGCCGAGCCCGACCAGGCCGCGGGTCGTGCCGGGCACGGCCCGGCCCGCGATGGCCAGTTCCTCCCGGTCCACCCACTCCACGACGGGCGCCCGGCCGGACGGCGGCAGCGTCGCCACCAGGGTCACCTCGGCCATCCCGTAGGCCGGCACCATCGCCCCGGGCCGGAACCCGGCGGGTGCGAACCGCTCCAGGAACGCGGCCACCGACGCCGGCTGCACGGCCTCGGCGCCGTTGAACGCCACGCGCCAGTACGACAGGTCCAGCGTGGCGGCCTGCCCGGCCGGGACGGCGTCGAGCAGCGCGTCGTAGCCGAAGTTGGGCATCGTCGCGATCGTGCCCCGGACCTGCGCGAACGCCTCCAGCCAGCGGGCCGGGCGGCGGACGAAGCCGGCCGGTGACCACAGGTGCAGCGCGGTCCCGCGGAACAACCCCGTCAACGCCCCGAACAGGCCCATGTCGTGGAAGAGCGGCAGCCAGGACCCGTGCACGTCGTCCGGGCCGAGCCGGATGGCCTCGGTGATCGAGCGGGCGCAGTGCCACACGTTGGCGTGGCTGAGCACCACACCCTTCGGCGCGGCGGTGCTGCCCGAGGTGAACTGGACGATCGCGGCCGCGGTCACCGGCACGTCGGGGGCCGGGTGCGCGTCCCCGCCCAGCAGTTCCGCGCTGTCGACGATCTCCGGCCCGAGCGCCGCGAGTGCGGGCGCGATCCGGGCCGCGACGCGGTGCGACACCACGATGTGGGTCATGCCCGCTGCCGCCACGACGCGCCGGGTGCGCTCGGCGTAGTCGGCCAGGTCGGTGCCCAGCGGCAGGGCGAGGGGCGCGGCGGCGGCCCCGGCCCGCGCCACACCGAACAGGGTCTGGAGGAACTCGGGGGCGTTAGGGGACAGGACGCCCACGCGGCCGCCGGGCCGCACGCCGTGGCGGGCGAGAGCGGCGGCCACCGACCGGGAGCCGGCGGCCAGCGCGTCGTAGCGCAGCGTCGCGTCCTCGTCGGGGAAGTGGATCAGCTGACCGGGGTACTGCCCGGCCACGAGGTCGAGGGCGGCGTGCAGCGTCGTCGGGGTGGCACGGGCGGGATCACACGGGGTCGTCATCTCGTCCTTCCCATTTCTCGTCATTGCCGAGCACACGGGATTTCCCGGGTTCGGTCAAGACGGATCGGGTCGGGAGTATCGAGCTATTGTCACGCTCGATCGTAGAATCGTGCGACGCGCAGATTTCACGAGCGATTCATGAATCGGACAACCATGGGTGGTGGCGGCGCGCGAACCTGGTGGCATGAGTACCGGACTGGAACCCGTCGTCTTCGATGCCTTCGCGCCCGAGCACCGGGCCGATCCCTATCCGCGCTATGCCCGCGTCCGCGAGGCAGTGCCATTCCTCGACAGCGGATTCGGTGTGGAGTTCGTCACCCGCCACGCCGAGTGTTCCCAGATCCTGTCCGAGACGCGCTGGAGCCACCAGGACGAGGCCACGCTGTTCCATCCCGAGGCCGACCGGCTCAACCTGCCCACGTCGTTCCTCTGGATGGACCCGCCCGACCACACGCGGCTGCGCGGCCTCGTGAGCAAGGCCTTCACCCCGAAGCGGGTGCTGGATCTCGTCCCCCGGATCACCGAGCTCGCCACCGGCATGATCGACGCGGCCCTGGACGCGGGCGAGGTGGAGGCCATCGAGGCAATCGCCTACCCGCTGCCGCTGATCGTGGTGTGCGAGCTCGTGGGCGTGCCGCCGGAGGACTGGCCGATGGTGCACCGGGTCGGCCCGGGCCTGGCGCGCGGCTTCGATCCCGACCGGGTGCTCTCGCCCGCTGAGCGCCAGGCCCGCGATGACAACACCCTCGAGCTGGTGGCCTACTTCCGCGACCTGATCACCAAGCGGCTCGCCGACCCGCGCAACGACGTCGTGAGCGCGCTGGGCCAGGTCCACGAACAGGGCGACACCCTCACCGAGCACGAGATGCTCACCACCTGCATCACGCTGCTCATCGCCGGGCACGAGACCACCGTCAACATGGTGGGCAACGGCCTGCTCGCCTTCGCCCGCCACCCCGAGCAGCTCGCCGAGATCCGCCGCCGCCCGGAGCTCGCCGCGCCCGCCGTCGACGAGATCCTGCGTTACGACTCGGCCGTGCACATGACCACGCGCACCGCCCGCACCGACCTGGTCGTCGGCGATCGCACGTTCGCCGAGGGCGAGAGCGTGTGCGTGCTCGTGGGCTCGGCCAACCGCGACCCGCGGGCGTTCGACCGGCCCGACGAGTTCGACGTCACCCGCTACGCCTCGACGGCCCCGACGCCGCGCCACCTCGGCTTCGCCCTGGGCATCCACTACTGCATGGGCGCGGCGCTCGCGCGGCTGGAGGGTGAGATCCTCTGGGTCGAGCTGGCCCGCCGCACCCGCACACTGGAGCTGGCAGGCGACCCGGTCTACCGCCCCAACCTGCTCATCCGCGGCCTGAAGGAACTTCCCCTCCGCATCTCCTGACGCCGCGCCCTCCGCCTCATGGTCACGTTGGTCGTCGATCCCGGTCTGTGACCGCCACACGTGACCATGAGGCTGGTCGGGGGCGCACGTCAGCGGCGGGCGGCCGCCTGCATCGCTTCGGTCAGGGTCCGCTCGTCGGTGTCCATCAGGAGCTCGGTCTCCTCCAGGGGTTCGGCTGCGGCCACCACCGCGTCGGGGTAGACGTCCACCCTGGTCAGGGCCGCGCCGGCCCGGCCACGGGCCCGGCCCGCCGGGGAGAGCAGCTCGGCGCGGTGGGCCGTGGCCGGAGCGATCCAGACCGGGAAGCCCGCCAGCGCCGAGGCGCCGGCGTGGTGGGCGTGCCCGCAGAGGATCATCCGGACGTCCGTGCCGGGCAGTACGGCCGCGAGGTCGCGGGGGTTCTGCAGGTCGATCGCGCGCATGGGGGCGAACGCGGTGGGCACCGGCGGGTGGTGCAGCGAGGACGCTGCCCAGCGGCGCGGGCTCGGCGAGCTCGGCGGTGAGCCACGCGAGCTGCTCGGGGGCGAGTCGCCCCTGGGGGCGGCCCGGCAGGGTGCTGTCGAGCACGACGATGCGCAGCCCGCCGACCCGCACGACGTGGTCGTAGGGCTCCGACCCGGACCCGTCCAGGAGCTCCCGGCGGAACGCCGTGCGCTCGTCGTGGTTGCCCATCGCGTAGACGAGCGGCGCCCCGATCCGCTCCGCCGCCGGCTCGACGACCGCCCGCAGCGCGCGATAGGCGGCCGGGTCGCCGGAGTCGGTGAGGTCGCCGGAGAGCACGAGAGCGGCGACGGACAGCCCGGAGCCCTCGACGGCGTCGAGCGCAACGCGAACGTTGTCGAGCCCCTCCGGCCGGTCGACGTCGACATGGAGGTCCGACAGCTGGACGAGCGTCACCTCGCAGCCCAGGGCGTCCCGCGCTGCGAGGTGCGGGTCGGTCACTTGAGCCCGGACCGGACGAAGCCGTTCACGATCTGCTTCTGCAGCACCAGGTAGAGCAGCAGGACGGGGAGGCAGGCCATGCCGGCCGTCGCCATCATGGGCCCCCAGTCGTTGCCCTCGCTGCCCATGAAGCTGCGCAGCCCAAGCTGCAGCACGGCGTTGGAGCGCTGCAGCACGAGCGCCGGCCAGAAGTACTCGTTCCACGCGTTGACGAACAGCAGGATCCCCAGCGCGGCCAGCGCGGGCCGCAGGTTGGGCACCACCACCGTCCACAGCGTCGCCCACGAGCCGCGCCCGTCCAGGCGCGCGGCCTCCAGGAGCTCGGTGGGAAAGCCCTGCATGTGCTGGCGCAGCAGGATCACCCCGAGAGCGGAGCACAGCGACGGCAGCACCACCCCGGCGACTGTGTTGAGCACACCGAGCTGCGACAGGAGCACGTAGTTGGGCAGCATCGTCACCTGGAACGGCACGAGCCAGGTGGCAACAAAGATCAAGTACAGCAGGCCTTTCCCGCGGAACTCCCACGCCGCGAACGCGTAGCCGGCCAGCAGCCCGGTGAGCAGCTGGCCCAGCGCGATCCCGACGGCCATGACGGTGGTGTTGACCAGCAGCCCGCCGATGTCGAGCACCTGGAACGCCCGCACGTAGTTCTCGCCCGAGAGCGGCCATGGGAACGGCGAGAGCGAGTAGATGTCCTCCGGCGCGCGCAATGACGTCGCGTAGAGCCAGTAGATGGGAAAGATGCACAGCACGCCGAGCACGGCGAGCGCGGCGTGCCCGAGGACGGGGCGCCGCGTCTCGCCCACGGCCAGGTCAGCGGTCATGGAAGGTCACCTTCTCCGAGAGCCACACGAGCCCGGCCGCGATGACACCGAAGCAGAGGAAGAAGATCACCCCGGCGGCGGCGCCGAGCCCGGCGTCGAAGCTGTGGAAGCCGTAGTCCCAGAGCAGGTAGTAGATGTTGGTGGTGGCGCCCGCCGGGCCGCCGTGGGTGAGCGTGTCGATCAGCGGGAAGCTCCACTGGGCGGCCAGCAGCACCGTCATGAGCAGCAGGAACACCAGCGTCGGCGATAGCAGCGGCAGGGTGATCCAGCGGGTGATCTGCCCGCGGGTGGCCCCGTCGAGCGCCGCGGCGTCGGCGTAGTCGTCGGTGATCCCGGCCAGCCCCGCCGCCACCACGAGCACGGCGAAGCCGAGCAGGTGCCACCCGGTGATCACGATGATCGCCAGCTGGGCGGGTCCGGGTTCCTGCAGCCAGTTGACGGTGGTGCCGAGGATCTGGTTGACCGCGCCGGAGCGCGGGTCGAGCAGCCACTGCCACACCGCCGCCCCCGCGACGGGCGCCACGAGCAGCGGGGCGAACACGAGCGCCTGGTAGACCGTGGCGGCCCGGCCGCGCACGCGGCGGGCCAGTAGCCCGACCACCACCGGCACCACGATCGTGAACGGCAGCAGGCCCGCCACCAGCACCACGGTGCGGCCGACGGCGGTGCCGAAGTCGGGCAGCGTGAACAGCCGCTCGTAGTTGGCCAGTCCGACCGGGCGGGCCGGCGAGGTGGGCAGCAGGTTCCAGGACACGAAGGAGATCTGGAACGTCTGCGCCAGCGGCCGGTAGACCCAGACCGCCAGCAGCGCCAGGCCGGGCAGCAGGTAGAGGTAGGGGACGAGCCCGCCGAGGCGGCGCGGTCGGGGGGACCGCGCCGCCGGCGTCTCGGTCGGCGGCGCCTCGAGAGGTGCCAGCGTGGCGAGCACCGCGGTCAGCTGCCCGCTGTCAGCAGCAGCGTGCCCTGCTGCTGCGCCGTGGTGAGCGTGGCCTGGGCGGGGGCGCCCTGCAGCACGACGTTCTCGATCGCCTTCATCATCCCGTCGCGTACCTGCAGGTAGTCGGTGCCGGGGAAGGAGACCCACGGCTCCATGACGTTGAGCTGCGCGATGTTCGTCTTGACCAGCGGGTTCTTCGCGGCCCAGGCCTGCAGGCCGTTCGGGTCATCGACGAGGCCGGTGCGCAGCGGGAGGTAGCCGATCTTGGTGGAGATCGTCTTGTAGGCCTCGTCGCTGGTGAGGAACTGGATCAGTTCCCATGCGGCCCGCTGCTTGGCCGGGTCCTTCGCGAACACGAACAGGGCGGCGCCGGAGTTGGTGGGCACCACGGGCTTGCCCGCGAACGCCGGCATGCCCGTGCCCTGCAGCTCCCAGCCGGCCTTCGCGCCCTTGGCGAAGGTGCCCTGCAGCGCGCTGGACTCGAGGATCATGCCCATGTCGCCGCGGGCGAAGGTGCCCACGGCCTGCGCCTGGGTGAGCTTGGGCGACGCGCCGGAGGCCACGAGGTCCTGCAGCATCGATATGGCGCCGACGGCGGGGGCGTCAGCGTAGGTGAGGGTCTTCTTGTCGTCGGAGATCACGTGGCCGCCGTTGGAGCGCACCACGCTCTGCAGGCACCAGTCCTTGGCCGACTGGGTGACGCAGTCGACGTAGACGCCGTCCTTGCCGGTCTTCTGCGCGATGGCCAGTGCGTCGGCCTTGACCTCGTCCCACGTGGTCGGGGGCTTGGTCGGGTCGAGACCGGCCTGCTTGAACAGCGTCGCGTTGATGAACAGCACGGGCGTGGACAACACGAACGGCACGCCGTAGGTCTTCCCGTCGAGGTCGCCCAGCGTGGTGGCCTTCGGGGCGAACGGGTGGGCGCCGCCGAAGTTGGCCTGCACGGCGTCGCGGCCCACGAGGTCGTCCAGCGGCTTCGCGCCCAGCTGGTTGACGGCGAACTCCAGGTCGGAGAACCCGAGCTGGGCCACGTCGGGCGGGTTGCCCGTGGCCAGCTGGGCCTGCACGCTGGACACGGAGTCGGTGGCCGGGTTGGGGCTGGACCCCTGCGGCTTCTGGCCGGTGACGGTGATGTTCGGGTGCTGCTTCTGGAAGTCCCCGAGCAGCTCGGTGAACGTGTCGGACCAGGCACCGGCCTGGCCGAAGTTGTAGCTCTCGAGGGTGAGGGAGACCTTCTGGTCGGGCGCGAGCTCGGGTGCGCGGGAGACGGCGGTGTCGCCGGTGGCCGCGCCGCCGACGCTGCACGCGGCCAGCGTCAGGGCTGCGGCGGCCAGCAGGGCCGGCATGGCGAGTGTTCTCTTCACGGGGTGGGCCTCTCAGCTCTGGACGGTGGTGACGGGGGCCGGTACCGCAGTGCGGACGAGACGCCGTCCGCTCGCGGGGTCGAAGAGATGGATGTGGTCGGGAGCGGTCGTGAGCCCGACGGAGTCGCCCGTCGCCAGGCCGAGGGGGCGGGGGCCGCGGACGGAGAGCCGCGCCTCGCCGACGAGGCAGTGCGCGACCTCCTCGCTGCCGAGGTTCTCCACCAGCCGCACGACGCCGCGCAGGGGCGCGGTGGACGCGTGGGTGAGCACGAGATGTTCGGCACGGATGCCCAAGAGGACGTCGCGGCCGCCGTCGTCGGGATCGCCCGGCCCGGCCGGGAGGTCGACCCCCTCGGCGCGGGCGCGCAGCTCACCGTCGACGTGCCCGAGCCGGGCCGGCAGCAGCCCCATCGCGGGGGAGCCGATGAACCCGGCGACGAACATGGTGGCCGGGGTGTCGTAGACCTCCGACGGGGTGCCCAACTGCTCCAGCCGGCCCTCGTTGAGGACGGCGATGCGGGTGGCCATCGTCATGGCCTCCACCTGGTCGTGGGTGACGTGCACGAACGTCGAGCCCAGGCGGTGGTGCAGCTCGGTGAGCTCGGCGCGGGTGGCGGTGCGCAGTGTGGCGTCGAGGTTGGACAGCGGCTCGTCGAGCAGGAACGCGCCGGGGTCGCGCACCAGCGCACGGGCGAGCGCCACCCGCTGGCGCTGCCCGCCCGAGAGCTCGCGGGGCCGGCGCGCCAGCAGCTCGCCCAGGCCCAAGACGCGGGTGACGGTCTCGACGCGGCTGTCGATCTCGGCGCGCGGGCGGCGGCGGGCCCGCAGTGGGAAGCCGATGTTGCGGGCCACCGTCAGGTGCGGGTAGAGCGCGTAGCTCTGGAAGACCATGGCGAGGTCGCGGTCGCGCGGCGGGGTGTGGGTGATGTCGCGGCCGTCGAGCAGGATCCGGCCCTCGGACGGCGGGGTGAGCCCCGCGACCATCCGCAGCAGCGTCGACTTGCCGCAGCCGCTGGGGCCCAGCAGCACGAGGAAGTCGCCGTCCGGGATGTCGATCCCCACGTGGTCGACGGCGGTGACTGTACCGAAACGGCGGGTCAGGCCCTCGATCTGGATACGGCTCACGGTCGAACTTCCCCTCGCTGGACGGCGGCGGGATCGGAACACCCCACTGTGGAGACCAGGTGAACGGCACCCGGCCCGCGGTGTCGCACGACGCCGCGCCACGCCCGCTGAGCTGCGACGATTGGAATCCTGAATCGCCTCACAGGTCCAGCTCCAGCACGGGGTCCAGCGACCGCGAGACGCAGAGCATCATCGTGGCGCCCTCGGCGCGCTCGGCCCCGTCGAGCACGGAGTCGCGGTGCTCGGGGCGCCCGGCGAGCACCGTCGTCTCGCAGGTGCCGCAGGTGCCCTCGCGGCAGGACTGCAGCACCGACACGCCGGCCGACTCCACTGCGGCGAGCACCGTCGCATCGGCCGTGACGCGCACCGTGGCGCCCGTGCGGCGCAGCCGGACGTCGAACTCGTCTGGGCCCGCCACGGTGCCGGCGTCGCGCGGGGTGAACCGCTCCACGTGCAGGCGGGCGGAGTCGCAGCGCTGTTCCAGCGCGGCCAGCAGCGGCTCGGGTCCGCAGCAGTAGACCAGCGCTTCGGGCGGGGCGGCGGCGAGCGCGGCGTCGAGGTCGAGCAGGCCGTGCTCGTCGTGCGGGCGCAGCTGCACCCGCCATCCGTGGGCGGCCAGCTCGTCGGCGTAGGCCATGGAGGTGCGGCTGCGTGCGCCGTAGAGCAGCCGCCAGTCCGACCCCGCCGCGTCGGCCGCGGCGATCATCGGCAGGAGTGGGGTGATCCCGATGCCACCCGCCACGAACAGGTGGGCGGCGGCGGGATCGAGGGTGAAGTGGTTGCGGGGGCCCCGGGCGGTGAGCACGTCCCCGACGCCCAGCACGTCGTGGACCAGCGCCGAGCCGCCGCGGCCCGCGGGCTCGCGCAGCACCGCCACCCGCCAGGAGGGGTCGTCGGGGTCGCCGCACAGCGAGTACTGGCGTACCAGGTCCGGCGCCAGCACCAGGTCGACGTGCGCCCCGGGCGTCCAGTAAGGGAGCGGCGCGTCGGTGGCCGGGCCGAGCACGAGTTCCCGGACGCCCTCGGCCGGCGATCGGATCGCCCTTACCTGCACTTTCTGCTCGGTCGTCACGAGCGGACGGTAGGCAGCCGGGGGTCGGTGGGGGGCTGGCGAGAGTCGAGTCCGATCGGGCGATCGGGCGCGTACCCGATTCGTCAACCGGACGTGTCCGGAGGGACCCCGACCGGCCGCATGCCGGTCACGCACTGTTCGCGAAGCCACCACCGGGCGATGTCCTCGCCTGTCACATGCACGTCCTACGGTGAATTCCGCAGGGGCGTGTTCGGGGGACTGAGGGGCGAGATGGAATTCCGGTACCTGGTGTCGTTCCTGGCCATCGCGGAGGAGCTGCACTTCGGGCGGGCGGCGGCCCGGCTGCACCTGGCGCAGCCGTCGTTGAGCCAGCAGCTGCAGCGGCTCGAGCGGGAGGTCGGGGTGGAGCTGGTGAGCCGCACATCGCACGAGGTGCGGCTCACCCCGGCCGGTGTCGCGTTCCGGGCCGAGGCCGAGCGGATCGTCGGGCACGCGGCGCGGGCGGTGGAGGCGGCCAAGGCAGCGGCGCAGGGCCGCTCGGGCACCGTCAACATCGGGTTCAACTTCCCGGCCGGGCTGACGGTGTTGCCGCCGACGCTGGCGCGGCTCACGGCGGATCATCCGAAGGTGCTCGCCCAGCTGTGGGAGCGGCGCAGCGGGCCCCAGGTGGAGGCCCTCATGCAGGACGAGCTGGACATCGGCTTCGTCTACGGTCGGTCGCTGCCCGCGCAGCTGGAGTCGCGCGAGCTGATGACGCTGTCCGTGGTGGCGGTTGTGGCGCCGCAACACCCGTGGGCCCGCCGCGAGTCGATCTCGATGCTTGAGCTGGGGGAGCGGCCGTGCGTGCTGTTCCGCCGCGAGCAGAGCCCCGCCATGTACGACGCCATCACCCACGCGGCCGCCCGCGCGGGCAGCAGCCTCAACGTGGCCGAGGAGGTGGACGACCCGCTCGCCACCGCGGTCGTCGTGTCCGCGCGGCCGCTGCTCGGCTTCTGCTCGGCCGCCCGGGCCGCCCGCGCCGGCACGCAGGGCCTGGTGTCGGTGCCGCTCACCGGCCCGGTGCCGCGACTGACCCTGCACGCGATCTGGCGCTCGGGCGATACCACGCCGGTGGTGGACGCGTTCCTGTCCAGCCTTGCCGCGGCCGGCCCGTACACCTGGCGCGACCCCGACGTCGACCGGCTGACGCCCGCGTCATAGGCCCCGTTTATCGGGCGAACGGACTTTGCTCATTGCCCCGGTCGGCGGGACTGCCCATCGTCTGATCCATGCAGCTCACCGTGCTCGGTACCCGGTCCGGAATGCCCGCCGAGGGGCAGCCCAGCTCCGGGTACCTCGTGGAGGCCGGCACGGCGGGGCGGCTCCTCCTGGACTGTGGCCCCGGCATCACCACCGCCCTGTCGGCGGTGACCCCCGTCGAGTCCCTCGACGCCGTGGTGATCAGCCACATGCACGCCGACCACTGCTACGACCTGCTCCCGCTGGGCAAGGCGCTGCTGCACGCCCGCGCCGCCCGCGTGCTCGCGGAGACGACGCTCGAGCCGATGCAGGCGCTGACCGCACTCGACGCGAGTGCGCCCGGGGTGCCGCTGTACGTGCCGGTCGGCGGTCGGGCGGTGCTCGACCGGCTGGCCGCCCTGTTCCCGGTGGCCACGTTCCCGTTGCTGGACAGGGCCTTCGACATCGCCTTCGACGTGCGCGAGTACGAGCCCGGCGCCGCGTTCACGGTCGGCGACTGCGCCGTGTCGCTGCACCCGGGGCGGCACACGGCGCCCAACTGCGGCGCCCGCATCGCCTCGCCGTTGGGCACGCTCAGCTACACCGGTGACACCGGTCTCGCCGAGGGCCTGCGCGGCCTCGCCGACGGGGTGGACCTGCTGCTGGCCGAGGCCACCCTGGACGCCACCGACCACGGCCCGCACGGCCACCTCAGCGCCACCGACGCCGGGCGGATCGCCGCCGAGAACGGGGTGGGCGAACTCGTCCTCACCCACTTCGCCACCGGCGACCCGGCGGTCCTGCACCGTCGCCGCGCGGCGGCGGCGGCGGTCTTCACGGGCCCCGTGCACATCGCGCGGCCCGGCCTGCGCCTCCCGGTGGCGGCGCGCGCGCCGCTCAGCCGACCTTGACCCAGGCCACGTAGTCCAGCTCCACCCGGGCCACCAGCACCCCGGCCTCGTCGTGGAGCAGGGCGGCGCCCTTCAGCTCGAACCGCTCGCTCGCGCGGCGGGCCAGCACGTCGGCCACGGTCTGCGCGTCGACTGTGGCACGGGCGCGGATGCGGCCGACGGCGGGTTTGAGGAACGACTCCCGGCTCTCGCGCAGCACGAACCGCTCCACATCCACGATGCGCGGTGCCATCGCCCCGGAGAACGCCCCGGCGCCGGCGACCTCGGCCGCGAGGAACAGCGCGCCCGCGTGCACGGTGCCGAAGTGGTTCATCAGCTCGTCGCGGACGGGCAGCTCGGCCACCGCGTACTCGCGGGTGAGCTCCGTGATCCGGACGCCGACGAAGTTGTTGAAGGGCACCATCGTGTCGACGACCGAGCGCAGATGCTCGAGGTCCATCACGTCGGTGCCGGAGGACTTGAGCCGGGCCACTGCGGTGGCCATGGGGTTCGCGTTGGGTGCCATGTCGACAATTAGTCCCGCAGTACGTGGACGGAATGTGAACGGAATGTTCACCGATGCCGAAACAAATGCGTCCGGATCGCTTCGCCGGGCCCTGCTGATCGGCCCCCGGTATGGTGCGATCGACGCGGTCCATCGCACATTGACAGCAATTGGGTGCCCCCGTAGACCTTATTGCACACCTGCCGTGATCATTCGGTGATCGAATCCCACACGAGGAGTACACGTCGACATGTACGACGCCATCGTCGTCGGTGCCCGGTGCGCCGGTTCGCCGCTCGCCATGCTGCTCGCGCGCCAGGGTCACCGCGTGCTGGTCCTTGACCGCACCGCCCTGCCCGCCGACACCGTCTCCACCCACTACCTGCAGCAGTACGGGCTCTCCCGGCTGCAGCGCTGGGGCCTGCTCGACGAGGTGCTGGCCACCGGGGTCACCCCGATCACGAACATGACGGTGTCCTTCGGTGACGCGGTCATCGACGGTTTCGCCGGCCCGATCGACGGCATCACGTCCACGATCGCGCCGCGGCGCACCGCGCTCGACCCGATCCTGCTCGACGCCGCCGAGGCCGCGGGCGTCGAGGTGCGGCTCGGCTTCACCGTCACGGATCTGGTCTTCTCCGAGGGTGCGGTCGTCGGCGTGCGGGGTCGTGAGGCCGACGGCCGCGTGGTCGAGGAGCGGGCCACCGTGCTGGTCGGGGCCGACGGTCGCGGATCGCTGGTGGCCGACGCCGTCGGCGCCGAGATGTACAACACCGTGCCGGCCGCGTGCTTCATCTACTACAGCTACTTCTCCGGCATGGACGTGCAGTTCCACAGCCGCATCGGCCACCGCGAGCAGTTCGGTGCCTGGCCCACCAACGACGGCAACACGCTCGTCGCCGTAATGCGCCGCCGCGACCGGTTCGGCGAGTTCCGCCGCGACGTCGAGGGCAACTTCCACGAGATCATTGCCGCGATCGACCCGGGGATCGCCGAGCAGGTCCGGGAGGCCACTCAGGTGGAGGGCTTCCACGGCATCCGCTACGCCGACAACTTCTACCGGGTCAGCCAGGGCCCGGGGTGGGCGCTCGTCGGTGACGCCGGCTACCACAAGGACCCGTTCACGGGTAAGGGCATCTCGGACGCATTCGTGCACAGCGAGATGCTGGCCGGCCGCGTCCACGAGGGCCTCGCCGGCGAGCGCCCGATGGCCGACGCGCTGGCCGACTACCAGGCCGACCGTGACGTCGAGAGCCGCAGTGGCTACGACTTCACCACGATGATCTCCGAGTTGGAGCTCACCCCGCAGCTCGCCGCGCTGGTCAAGGCCGTGAGCCTCGACGAGGCCGCGACCACGCAGTTCTACACGATGGTCGGCGGCGGCATCAGCGGCGAGGAGTTCTTCGCGCCGGAGAACGTCGCGAAGATCATGTCGGGTGCCGGGGTGGCGGCGTGAGCGAGCTCGCGAGCTCACCATCAGCGCCGACCTCGTACTCGATGGTCGTTCTCGGCGACAGCTTCGCCGAGGGGCGCGGCGACGCCGGGCCCGACGGCGCTTACGTCGGCTGGGTGCCCCGGGTGGCCCGGCGCCTCGGCATCGCCGAGTCGGCGGTGCTCAACCTCGGGGCCTACGGTGCGCTGACCCAGGACGTGGTCGACACCCAGCTCGCGCAGGTGGCGGACGTCGAGACGCCGCTGCTGGGCGTCGCCGTCGGCGGCAACGACCTCGTGCGCGCTTATGACCCCAACCGGTTCCGGGACAATCTCCGCGCGATCGTCGAGGCCGTCACAGCACCCGGTCGGACCGTGTTCACCCACGACTACCCCGACATCCCCGGGCGCATCCCCGGCCTGCCCGAGGAGACCCGCGCACTGCTGCGCGAGCGGTTCGACGAGGCCAACGCGTTCCTCGCGCAGCTGTGCTCGGAACGGGGCGTCCTGCGCTACGGGCTGGCCACCGCGGAACTGACCCGCGACGCCGCGATGTGGTATCCGGACGGCATTCATCCCTCCACCCTCGGGCACCGCACGATCGCGATCGAGATCGCCACGATGTTGTCGGCCGACACTCCCGCGAAACTGTGACGAAGCACATTCTTCAACCCGTTCCCAACAATGGTGACGACGCAAGCGGAAAGAGATTCCGGTGACCGACGCGACCGCACGCTCCGCACAACGGCTGGCCGCCGAACCGATCGCCATCGTGGGTATGGCCGGCCTGTTCCCGATGGCCAGGAACTACCGTGACTACTGGCAGAACATCGTCGACGCGCTCGACTGCACGTCCGAGGTCCCCGAGACGCACTGGCGGCCGGAGGACTACTTCGACCCCGAGCCGTCGGCCGACCCGGCGCGCCCCGATACCACCTACTGCACCCGCGGCGGGTTCCTCCCGGCCACCCAGTTCTCCCCGGGCGAGTTCGGGATGCCGCCCAACCAGCTCGAGGTGACCACCACCGTCCAGCTGCTGAGCCTGATCGTGGCCCGCGACGTGCTGCGCGACGCCGGCGCCACCGGAGCCGACTGGTACGACTCCGCCCGGACGGGGGTCGTGCTGGGCGTCACCGGCCCGATGCCGCTGACCCACCCGATGGCCGCCCGGCTGGAGACCCCGGTGCTCAAGGAGGTCGTGCGCAGCTGCGGCCTGTCGGACGCCGACGCGGAGGCCATCGCCGAGAAGTACCTGCTGGCGTTCCCGCCGTGGGAGGAGAACACGTTCCCGGGTCTGCTCGGCAACGTGACGGCGGGCCGGATCGCGAACCGCCTGGACCTGGGCGGGATGAACTGCGCCGTCGACGCCGCGTGCGCCAGTTCGCTCTCGGCGCTGCGCCTGGCCTGCAGCGAGCTCTCCGAGGGCCGCGCCGACCTGATGATCACCGGTGGCTGCGACACCGAGAACACGATCTTCGGCTACATGTGCTTCTCCCGCACCCACGCGCTGTCCAAGGGCGGCCGGATCAAGCCGTTCGACGACGCCGCCGACGGCACGCTCGTCGGTGAGGGCATCGGCATGCTGGCGCTCAAGCGCCTCGCCGACGCCGAGTGCGACGGCGACCGTGTCTACGCGGTGATCCGCGGCATCGGCTCGTCGAGCGACGGCCGTTTCGGCAGCATCTACGCGCCGCGCGCATCGGGCCAGGAGCTCGCGCTGCGCCGCGCCTACGTCGACGCCGACTGCGGCCCGGAGACCGTCGGGCTGTTCGAGGGCCACGCCACCGGCACCGCCGTCGGCGACCGCACCGAGCTCACCGCGCTGGGTGCCGTCCTCGAGGGAGCACCGGCCGCGACGGCCGCGATCGGCAGCGTCAAGTCGCAGATCGGCCACACCAAGGGCGCCGCGGGCACCGCGAGCCTGATGAAGCTGGCGCTGGGCCTGCACCACAAGGTGCTGCCTCCGACGATCAACGTCGAGACGCCCAACCGTGCCATCGGCGCCGACTCCCCGCTCTACCTCAACACCCGCGTCCGCCCATGGATCGCGGACCCGCGCCGCCCGCGCCGCGCCGCCGCGTCGGCGATGGGCTTCGGCGGCACCAACTTCCACGTGGTGCTGCAGGAGGCAGGTTCCGAGCGCGGCGCGGCGCTGCACCGCGGGGCCCGCGCCCACGTGTGGCACGCCCCCGGCACCGACGCGCTCGTCGCCCTCCTGCGGTCCGACGCGCCGGCCTCCGACGACGCCGTGCCCGCCGACCACGCCCGTGTCGGCTTCGTCTCCCGCACCGACGCCGAGGCGGCCGAGCTGCGGGCCCTCGCGGTCGACCTGGTCTCCGGCGAGACCGCCATGCACCCGCGCGGCATCCACTACCGCCGCCGCGCGCTGCCGGATGTGAAGGTCGGCGCGCTGTTCGCCGGCCAGGGCAGCCAGTACGTCGAGATGGGGCTGCGCGCCGCCTGCGACCTGCCGCCCGTCGGCGCCGCGTTCGATGCCGCCAACGCGGCGTTCCCCGACGGTGACCTCGCACCGGTGGTGTTCCCGCCGCCGCTGTTCGGCGAGCCGATGGACCACGAGGCCGCGCTGCGCCGCACCGAGTACGCCCAGCCCGCCATCGGCGCGCTCGCCGCCGGCCAGTTCCGCGTGCTGCGCGAGCTGGGCCTGGAGTGCTCCGCGTACCTCGGTCACAGCTTCGGGGAAGTCGTCGCGCTGTGGGCGTCGGGCGCTCTCTCCGACGACGACGTGGTCCGGCTCGCCCGCGCCCGCGGCGAGGCCATGGCCCCGCCCGCGGACCGGCCCGACTACGACCCCGGCGCCATGGCCGCCGTCGCCGCGGGCCGCGCCGAGGTCGAGGCCCTGCTGGCCGCGCACCCCGGGGTGACGGTCTGCAACGACAACGCCCCCGACCAGGTGGTCATCGGCGGGCCGACCGCCGCGGTCGCGGCCGCCGTCGACGCGCTGGGCTCCCGCGCCCGCCCGCTGCCGGTGGCCGCGGCGTTCCACACCGAGGCCGTCGGCCACGCGGTCGAGGCGTTCCGCGGCGCGCTCGCCGACGTCCACATCGGACGGCCCGCCGGGCTGCTCGTCGCCAACACCGGGGGCGCCTCCTACGGCGACGACGCCGACGCCAACCGCGCCGTGCTGGCCGAGCAGCTGCGTCGGCCCGTCGAGTTCGCGGCCGGGCTGCGGCGCCTCGCCGACGACGGCGTCACCGTGCTGGTCGAGTTCGGGCCCAAGCAGGTGCTCACCGGGCTCGCCCGGCGCACCCTGGGCGAGGACGTCCTCGCCATCCCCACCGACGCCGGCCCGTCCAGTGGCTCCGCAGGCGTGGACAGCACCGCGGCGCTGCTCAGCGCGGCCGTCCGGCTCGCCGTACTCGGCGCGCCGCTGACCGAGCTCAACCGGCACGCCGCGGCGCCCTTCGAACCCGTTACGCCGCAGGGCATGACCGTGACCCTGACGGGCATGACCCACCGCCCCACCGCCCGCAACGAGGCCTACCAGGCCGCCCTGCGCGACGGCTACCGGATCGCCGCCCCCGCCGCGCCGGTCACCGCGCTGCCCGTCGCGGCCGCGCCCGCTGAGCCCGTGCCGGTCGGCGTGGCTACGCCGTCCGCTGTCGTCCCCGTACCGGGTGCGCATGCCGTGCCGGCGGTGGTGGCGGTGCCGGACCGCGCCACCCACCCCGCGGCGGACCACATGGACCTTCACGCCCGCTACCTCGACAGCCAGCTCCGCATCACCGAGGGCCTGGTCGCGGTGCTGGGCCGCCACCCCGCCGAGGCGCCGATCGACCCGTCCGTGCTGGCCGCGGTCGAGTCGGTCACGGCGTCGACGGTGGCGATCAGCCGAGGGCACGCGCACGCAAACGAGGTGCTCGCATCCCTGGCGGGACTGGCGCCGGGCGCTCCGACCCCGGGGGCACCGGCGCCGGTCGCCGGTCCCGTGGTGAACGGCTTCGCTCCACCCGCGGAACTCACCGTCGCCACCAACGGTCACGCGGCGTCGCTCGTCGACATCCCCGCACAGAACGGTGGTCCTGTCCCCAGCCCGGCCACCGCCGACTCCTCAGGATCCGACTCGTTCGACGCCGATGCCTTCGCACCCTCGGCCGCGGTCGCATCCGCGGTTCCGGCCGGAGTCGACCCCGCCGCAGTGCGCGCCGCCCTGCTCGCGGTGGTGGCCGAGAAGACCGGCTATCCCGTCGAGATGGTGGACCCGGGCATGGACCTGGAGGCCGATCTGGGGATCGACTCGATCAAGCGGGTGCAGATCCTGGGCGCCGTCACCGAGCGGATCCCCGGTCTACCGCAGGTCGGCCCGGAGCAGCTCGCCGAGCTTCGGTCCGTGGACGACCTCGTCGGCGTCCTCGCGGTCAGCGCGGCCCCGACGGTTGTCGACGCCGCCACCGTGCGCGCCGCCCTGCTCGCGGTGGTGGCCGAGAAGACCGGCTATCCCGTCGAGA
>JAKDNL010000434.1 GCA_030451825.1 Pseudonocardia sp.
CCGCGCACGACCGATTTCGGGGTCGACGGCGGGGTCGGGGGCGGGGAATCAGTCCGCGTCGGGCACCGGGACGACGACCACCGCGCAGTGCCCGTGTTCGGTGCAGGCCCGGGCCACCGACCCCATGCGCAGGAACTCGACCACCCCGGAGTGCCCGCGCCGCCCGATCACCAGCAGGTCGGTCCCGCGGGACTCCTCGATCAGCGTCTCGGACGGGTGGCCGCGAACCAGCCGCCGGGTCACGGCCGGCGACGTGCCGAGAACGGCGAGAACGGTCTCGTCGAGCTCCTCCTGCATCGCGATCTCGACGGCGCCCTCCTCCGGCATCTGCGGCAGGAAGCCGTAGTTCGTGGGCACCGCGTTCCACTCGCTCAGCGACGGCGGATAACGCCAGGCCCGCACCACATCGAGCTCCGCGCCGAGGCGCCCGGCGACGTCCGCGGCCCACCGCAGCGCCTCCACCGAGGTCGGCGACCCGTCCACTCCCACCGTGATCTTCTTCACGGGCCCATTCTCCCCGCCGCCGTCCGACCCACGCCGACCGCATCACCCGCCACCGGCCGTGGCGGTGCACACTCCGGCCGATGGTTCGGCGGGGCCGTCGAACGGGCACCCGAGCCGTCGAGCCGCACCACCGTTGTCGAGAGAGGACACCCATGAGCCGGACCGTCGCCGACCAGATGATCGAGCTGATGCACCAGGCCGGGGTGGCGCGCATCTACGGCCTGGTCGGCGACAGCCTGAATCCGCTGGCGGACGCGATCCGCCGCGACGGCCGGATCGCCTGGGTGCACGTGCACAACGAGGAGGCCGCCGCGCTGGCCGCGGCCGCGGAGGCGCAGCTGACCGGGCGTATCGCGGTCTGCGCCGGCAGCTGCGGGCCGGGCAACACCCACCTCGTGCAAGGCCTCTACGACGCCAACCGCTCCGGTGCCCCGGTGCTGGCGATCGCCTCGCACATCCCGTCGGTGCAGATCGGCACGAACTACTTCCAGGAGACGCACCCGGAGCGCCTGTTCGGCGAGTGCAGCGTCTACTGCGAGATGATCTCGCACCCGGAGCAGATGCCCCGGATGCAGCGGATCGCGACGCAGACCGCGCTGGCCCGTGGCGGCGTGTCGGTGCTGGTACTGCCCGGCGACGTCAGCGCGGAGCCGGCGGCCGCGGAGACCGGGACCAGCGACCTCGTCGTCCCGTCCGCGACCGTCGTGCCCGCGCAGGACCGGGTCGACGAGCTGGCCCGCCGGATCGACGCCGCCACATCGGTGACGCTGTTCGTCGGCGCCGGGGTCCGCGACGCCCGCGGCGAGGTCCTCGAGCTGGCCGGCAAGATCCACTCCCCGATCGGGCACTCGCTCGGCGGCAAGGAGTGGATCCAGTACGACAACCCCTACGACGTCGGCATGAGCGGCCTGCTCGGCTACGGCGCCTGCTACGAGGCCACCCACGAGGCCGACCTGCTGGTCCTGCTCGGCACCGACTTCCCCTACGACACGTTCCTGCCGCAGGCCCACACCGTGCAGATCGACCGGGACCCCGCGCACCTCGGCCGGCGCACCGTGCTCGACCTCGGCGTGCACGGCGACGTCGGCGCCACCCTGCGCGCGCTGCTGCCGAAGATCGCGCGCAAGACCAGCCGGTCGTTCCTGGACCGGATGCTGCGCAAGCACGCGGACGCGCTGGAGAAGGTCGTCGACGCCTACACGAAGAACGTGCAGACGCTGCGCCCGATCCACCCCGAGCACGTCGCCGCCGTGCTCGACGACGAGATGGCCGACGACGCGATCGCCACCGTCGACACCGGCATGTGCAACGTCTGGGCCGCGCGCTACCTGCAGCCCAACGGTCGGCGACGGATCATCGGCTCGTTCCGGCACGGGACGATGGCGGGCGCCCTGCCGCACGCGATCGGCGCCGCATGCTCGCACCCCGGACGCCAGATCGTCTCGCTCTCCGGCGACGGCGGGCTGACGATGCTGCTCGGTGAGCTTCTCACCGCGGCCGAGCACGAGCTGGACCTGACCGTCGTCGCGTTCAACAACGGAGCGCTGGGCATGATCCGGCTGGAGATGATGGTGGCCGGCTACCCGTCGTTCCAGACCGACCACGGCCCCGCCGACCTGGCCGGGATCGCCCGCGCGGCCGGCATCGACGCGACCACCGTCAAGGACCCGGCCGACGTCCGCGGCGCGCTGCGGCACGCCCTGGACCACCCCGGCCCGTCGCTGGTCGACGTGCGCACCGACCCGAACGCGCTGTCCATCCCGCCGCACATCACCGCCACCCAGGTCCGCGGGTTCGCCCTGGCCGCGACCCGCACGGTCCTCGACGGAGGCGTAGGCAAGATGATCGACCTGGCCCGCTCCAACCTGCGCTCCATCCCCCGCCCCTGACAAGCGGTCACCGTTCCCGCACCGAGGCGGCGTTCCCGCACCGAGGCGGCGTTCGCGCACGCTGCCCGGTCCCGCGCGGTCCGGGGCGTGCGCGGGACCGGGTCGAGTGCGCGTCGCCGGGCCGAGTGCGCGAACACGTGGGCCGGAGCAGCGGAGCAGTGCGCCCAGGCGACGGGGTTGCGACCGATGTCTCCGGCTCGGGCGGTGCCACAGTGACCCGTCCGCCATGTCGCCCTACCTCTCGGCCAGGCGCGCCAAGCCGGTGGCCGACGTGGCGTCATCCAGGGCGACGGCGATCGCGCCACGCAGGGCCGCGTCCGGGCCGTGGGCGGCGTCGCGGACCGGGGGCGGGTTATCCCGCCGGAACGCCATCAGGCCGTCGGCGTAGGCCTCGTCGAACTCGCGTGTCGCCGCGGCCCGCAGCACGGGACCGAGGCCACCGAGCACGGTGACGTCCGGGTCGTGGGCATTGACCAGCCCGGCCACGCCGCGGGCCAGGCGGGTCGCCACGTGCCCCACCGCCTCCCGCGCTACCGCGTCACCGGAGGCGGCACGGGCCACCACGGCCGCCGCGTGGCTGTAGGGGGCGGCCGGCGCCGGCTCACCCATCCGGCGGGCCAGCGCGCGGCCGTCGACCTCGAGGTTCCAGCACCCGCGGGCCCCGCACGGGCAGCGCAGCCCGGGGTCGCCGAACGGCAGGTGCCCGTACTCCCCGGCCGCGCCGTGCGCCCCGGACTGCGGGCGCCCGCCCACCACCAGCGCCCCGCCGATCCCGACCTCGACGGTCAGGAACAGCGCGGTCCCGGCACCGGCCGCGGCACCGTCACGCACCTCGGCCACCCCGGCCAGGGTCGCGTCGTTACCCACGACGAGCGGCAGCGGCGCCCCGTCGACGATCCGGTGCGGGTCCAGCGGGGTCCAGCCCTGGTCCGCGTCCTGGGTCAGGTGGTCGTCGACGACGGTGGCCGCAACCGCGATCCCGGCCCCGGCCACCGGTCCGGGGCTGTCCCGCACCATCTCCGCCACGACCCCGCGCAGCGTGTCGACGACCGTGTCCGGGTCCCGGTGGGCATGCCGGCCGGTCCGCACCGCGATCGGCACGCCGTCGAGCCGGGCGAGCGCGGCACGCCAGTCCTCGTACCGGATGTCCACGGCGACGACGACCGGCCCGTCCGGCGCGACGGTGACCACCGTCGTCGGCCGGCCGCGTCCGACACTCGGCGCCCGCTGTTCGGCGATCCAGCCCAGCTCGCGCAGCCGTCCGGTGATCTCGGTCGCGGACGCGCTGGCCAGGGTCAGGTCCCGGGCCAGCTCGACCCGGGTCAGGCCGGGCCTGCGCCGGACCTCGGCCAGCACCTCGGCCGTCGTGCGCCACCGCTCGACCGCCGCGCGACCGAGCCCGTGGTCGCTGTACCCGGCGTCACCCCGGATCTCCGTTGACACGGGCCACCCTCCCCGTCTTATTCTCGTGGCGCGATGAAAACAGACCTCGCGCCTGCGCGCCACTTTCACACCCCCACACGCACCGGCCCGGCCCTGGCCGCGCTCGCGCTCGGCGGGCTCGCCATCGGCACCACCGAGTTCGCCTCGATGGGCCTGCTCCCGCAGTTCGCGGCGGACCTGGGCGCGACCGTCCCACAGGCCGGTTCCGCGATCAGCGCATACGCGCTCGGCGTCGTCGTCGGCGCCCCGGCGCTGGCGATCGCCGGGGCCCGCTGGCCGCGCAAGCGGCTCGTCCTCGTCCTGGCCGCGGCGCTGGCGCTGACCAACGCCTCCTCCGCGCTCGCCCCAACGTTCGAGACGTTCCTGGCCACCCGATTCCTGTCCGGCCTGCCGCACGGCGCCTACTTCGGCACCGCCGCGGTACTCGGCGCAACGCTGCTGCCGCGCGCGCAGCGGGCCCGCGCGGTCGCCGCGACGATGACCGGACTGATGGTGGCCAACATCGTCGGGGTGCCGCTGGCGACCTGGCTCGGGCAGGCGCTCGGCTGGCCGTCGGCCTACCTCGCGGTGGCCGGGATCGCGCTGGTCACGATGGCCGCGGTCGCCCTGCTCGTCCCCGACGTCCGCGACGAGAGGCCACAGTCGATCCGTGGCGAACTCTCCGCGTTCGGGCGCCCGCAGGTGTGGCTGACCATGCTGGTGATCGCCGTCGGCTACGGCGGGACGTTCGCCGTCTACAGCTACATCACCCCGATCCTGACCACGCTGTCCGGCTTCACCGACGCCTACGTGCCGCTCGCGCTGGCGCTGTTCGGGGTGGGGATGACGGTCGGCAACACGATCGGGGGCCGGCTGGCGGAACGCTGGCCGATGCGCACGATCGCGGGCGGGATGGCGGTGGGGTCGCTGTCGCTGGCCGCGTTCACCGTCACCGCGTACTCGGTCACCGGCGCGCTGGTCACGCTGTTCGTGCTGGCCCTGGCCATGACCGGGACGACGCCCGCGCTCAACACCCGGCTGATGGACGCCGCCCCGGACGGTCCGACGCTCGGGGCGGCGTGCCACCACTCCGCGTTCAACATCGCCAACGCGCTCGGCGCGGCGCTCGGCGGAGCCGTCCTCGCCGCGGGCCTGGGCTACACCGCCCCGGCCGCCGTCGGCGCGCTGCTGCCGCTGGCCGGGTTGATCGTCCTGGCCGGCTCCGCGGCACTCGAGCGCCGCGAACGACGTCGCGAACCGGCCCTGAGCAAATGAGGTCGTGCGTGGGCGTTGTCACCGGGCTCAGCGCCCGAGGGCGTCGCGCTGCCGGTTCGCCTCGAACAGGGCCACCGCACCGGCCGTGGCGGCGTTCAGCGAGTTGACCGTCCCGCGCATCGGGATCACCACCGTCTCGTCGGCGTGCGAGAGCCACAGGTCGCTGACCCCGGTGCTCTCCGCGCCGACGACGACCGCGACCGGGCCGGTCAGCCCGGCGTCGCCGAGCGCGGTGGTCCCGGCCGGCGTGGTGACGGCGATCCGGACCCCGTGCTCGCGCAGCCAGGCCAGGACCTCGGTGCTCGGGGCGGACGCGACCGGTACCGCGAACACCGTACCCTTGCTCGCGCGTACCGCGTTCGGGTTGCCGAAGTCGGTGACCGTGGACGCCCCGATCACCGCGTCGACGCCGCACGCCTCGGCCGTGCGCAGCATCGCCCCGATGTTGCCCGGCTTCTCGATCCCCTCCGCGACCAGCACCAGTGGCCGCGGCCCGAGCTCGATTCCGGCCAGCGTCCGCGACGGGTCCGGCGCGACGGCCAGCCACCCGTCGGGTCCCTCTCGGTAGGCGATCCGGTCGAACACGTCCCGGCTCACCGACGTGACCCGGGCGCCGGCGCCGCGCACGTCGTCGACCAGCCCGGACTGCTCGTCGCGGACCAGCGACGGAGCCCAGTAGAGCTCGGTGGGGCGCACCCCGGCCCGCAACGCCAGCCGCAGCTCGTCGTGGCCCTCGATCAGGGTGGAACCGGCCTCGACCCGGGCCCGGCGGGTACTACGGAGCCGGACCAGCGCCTTGACCCGCGGGTTCGCGGTGCTGGTCAGATCCGCGGGAGCAGGTGCACCGGACACCGGGGCACCCTATCCGCCGCCCTCCGACGGCCGACGATGTGACCCACATCACTATCGATTCGGCGTGAGGACGACCCCTCCGCGCGTGTCCAACATGTGTCGGCCCGGAACGAGAACCCGCCCGAGCGAGCGTCGCCGAGACGCTCCCGGCCGCACTCGTCCAGGCCGGCCGCACACGTGGTCCGCGACCGGTCACCCCGGCCGCGACGTCGACAGAGG
>JAKDNL010000435.1 GCA_030451825.1 Pseudonocardia sp.
GACTGGAGACAGCTGCGTGGCGACGTCGACGCCGTCCGCGACGGCCGCGCCGCCGCTGAGGAGGTGCTCGCTCGGCTCACAGCCGACACGGCCGCGAGGCGGCACTGTCAGTCGGCACCCAGGCCGCTGTCGGGCCCGCTGCCCCGCTGCCGGGTCTGGTCGGCCGCGGGGATGTCGTGCCCGAGGTCGCGGGTCGCTGATCGTTCGGAGCGGACGTCGATCTGGGCTGTGGTGAGCTCCGGGGCTGTCGACGGGCCGTGGAAGCGCCAGTCGGGCAGCTCGGGCGCTGCGGTCGAGTTGATGAGCCGTTCGGCGAGGACCGCCATCTCCACCGGGCCGATCCCGCCGGGCACCGGGGTGATCGCGGCGGGTAGCCGGGCCGCGTCGGGGTCGACGTCGCCGACGGGCCCCGAGGGGTGGGGGACGAACCCGGAGTCGACGACGAGCCGGTGCCCGGCGTGCAGATGTCGCGGGGTCAGCAGGGCGCCCTGCCCGGCGGTGGCGATGACGACCTCGACCTCGCGGACCTGGAGGAGGTCGTCGTCGCGGTCGAGCACGAGCGGGCTGTGGCCCTGCGCGGTGAGGATGTCCACCACTGCGCTGCCGACGAACCCGCGGCCGCCGACCACGGCGATGCTCGGATGGTCGGTGAGGAACGGCCGCGCGATGCGGGTGATGCCGTCCGCGGTCGCACCGCGCCCGAGCGCGTCGATGTCCTTGCCGGGGTCGATGCGGTCCAGCTCACCGACGAGTGTGGGTGGCGGCGGGGTCTGCACGATGATCGCGGCGATCGTCGGGTCGGCGTTCGCGGTCTCGATGTGGTCGACGAACTCCGCGCGCGACACCCCGGTCGGGCAGCACGAGGTGGTCCACGTGGGCGCCCAGGGTGGTGAACACCCGGTGTTTCTGGTCGGCAGAGACCTCCGAGGCGCGCATGCGACGCGCCCAGCTCGCCTCCTGCTCGTCGGCAGAGGTCGGGAGGCTGTCGGTGGCGAATCTGATGATCAGGACGCCGGGGTCTCGTTCGGCGATGGTGGGTCGGTATGCGAGGTAGGCGTCGCGGACCTCGGCGAGGATGTCGCGTCCGGGTACCCGGGTACTGATCCCGGGCGCCGGTCATCAGGGGTGGGCGGCCGCGTCGGGATGGCGGTCCAGCGCCGTCCAGGGCCAGGCCCGGAGCAGGTCGGGGACCGGTTCGAGCTGCAGCATCCGCAGGAACGCCCGGGTGAGCGCGGGGTCGAGCAGCTGGTGGTCGGCTGGGTGGTCTCGGTAGGAGTGGTCGTCGTGGTGCAGCGTGACGCGGGTCAGCGTCTCCGGGCCGGTGTCGTCGTAGCTGGAGAACGGGCCGTGGTGGGCGAACCAAGACAGATTCTGCTGCTGGTGACCGGCGGGCAGCAGGAGGCGGGCGGCGACCTCGGCGATGCCGGGGAAGTCCGAGCCGATCTGGCCGCCGCGGGGTGAGCTGCGCAGCTGGCTGATCACCACTGCGGTGGCGGTGGCCGGTCGGCCGTCGTCGTCGGTGGCGGCGATCATGCGGGTCCGGACGAGCGCGTGGGCCTGCACTCCGCGTTGATGGGTCCAGGTCAGGACCGCGGTGCCGGTCGCGAGAATCGCCGGCGCGGGCCCGGGCTGCGCAGGGATCCCGCCGGGCCGGTCTGAAAACCTGGTATCCACGTGGGCGCTCCTATCGGGGTTCGGCGGCCGGGGCCGCGGGCCCGGCGTGGCGGGCCAGGTCGAGGAGCTGCCGGTCGGCGCGCCGCCGGGCCACGACCTGCAGCCCGACAGGTGCCCCGTCGGTCGTGGTCCCGGCCGGGATGCTCAGGGCCGGGTGCCCGGACAGGTTGAACGCCCAGGCCAGGGAGACGCTCAGGTGGTCTCCCGGTCCGTCGTGCCCGTGCGCGCGGCGGGGGGTTGTCGGGGTGAACAGGAGGTCGACGTCGCTGAACAGCTCGGCCAGGTTCGTGTTGTTCACCGCTCGGGTCTGCTCGGCGTGGGCCCGGTCGTGGGCGCTGGGGGCCGGGTCGCGCAGGGCGTGCCAGGCCCGTTGCGGGTCGCGCAGGATCACCCCGGCCTGGCGCCAGGACATCCCGGCCGCCGTGCCGACCAGCTGCACGGCCCGGCGGTGGGCGAGTTCGACGACCTCGTCGTCGAGGTCGTCGACGAAGCCGAGGTCGCTCGACCATGCTGCGGTCCGCGCGGCGGAGGTAGCCGGGAGGTCGCCGAGGACGACGTCGGCCCACAGCGCCAGATCACGCGGGTCGCGGGCGAGCGGAGCGGGGACCCGCAACCCGGACGGGTCGGTCGGGGCGAGGCCGGTGGTCGGCTTGAAGCCGACGACACCGGACCAGGCGGCGGGGATCCTCGTGGACCCAGCCCCGTCGCTGCCCGTCGCCAACGCCACGATGCCGGCGGCGACCGCTGCGGCGGACCCGGCTGAGGACCCTCCCGGGGAGAGATCGGGCCGCCACGGGTTGCGGGTCGGCCCGCGCTCGGTGTGCCCCCAGGTCTGGTGCCCACTCCCCCGCGGCGTCGACGTGCTGCCGATGACCACGGCGCCGGCGGCTTGCAGAGCGCGGACCTCGGCGGTGTCGAGGTCGCGGCCCTTCACCGCGATCGGGACTCCGCTCAGTGGCCCGCCGACCGGGTCCGCGTCGAGCGCCGCCGCGGCCGCGGCGGCCGCGTGGCGGTGGATCGCGGTGAACGCGCGCAGCCGGCCGTCGATGGCGTCGGCGGCGGCAAGGGCGGCGTGTACGGCGTCGACGGCGCGCAGCCGGCGCGACCGCACGGCCGCGGCGGTGGTCGCCGCGCAGGCGGGAGCTTCCAGGGCCCAGACAGTGAAAGCGGTTCCTCCTGGTCGCGGAGCGGAGAGCTCATCTTACCGTGTTCGCCCTGCTCGGAGGGCGGTTCCCCGGCCAGGCCGGGGGGTTGACGTGTACGCGTCAAGGCGCTGTGGTCAGGTGCTTCCGTCGGAAGCACCCGACGGGTCGCCGAGGCCGCGGCCGCGGGGCAGTCGGCGGGAGTCTTCCGGCCAGGGGCGGCCGTCGTTGTAGAGCTCGGCCAGACGGGCGGCGTGGGCCTCGACGGCTTCGGTGAGGAACTGGCGCAGGGTGTAGCGCTCGCCCACTGCGCGGGTGACGCCGTTGCACACCGAGCGTGTCAGGTCTCGCACGGCGGGCCGCACGCTGGTCTGGAGCAGCACCCACTCGTCGGCCGCCGCCCGGTCGGGGGTGCTTCCGGCGGAAGCACCACGGGCGTCGCGGTCCTCGCCGTCGGTGGGGTCGTCGTGGGTCGTGCGTCGGCTCATCGGGTGGGGGCGCCGAGGACTCCGGCGGCGAGCAGGTGCTCGACGACGGCGGCGAGATCGGCGGTGACCGGTTCGGTCGGGGCGTAGACGACCAGCGGCAGCTGCGCGCTGTAGGCCTCGGGGACGCGCACCGAGCGGCGCACGGGTGGCGCGACGAGATCGCCCCATCCGTCGCGGACCTGGTCGAGCACCTCGGTGTAGTAGCGGCCGCTGCCGCCGGGGACGATCGACGGGACGACCGAGGCCAGGCGCAGCGTCGGGTTGTAGGCCGCGGCGACCTGGCCGACGGTGCTCTCGAATGCCGACACCGCGCCGGCCTCTTTCTCCATCGGCGCGAAGACGGTGACGGCGAGGTCGGCGGCGACCAGTGCGGCGACGGTGACGGTGCTCAGCGAGCCGGGGCAGTCGATGAGCGTGATGCCCTGCTCGCCGGTCGTCGCGGCGTCGGCGGCCAGGGCCATCCGTAGCCGCTGCTCGCCGCCCAGCACGCGGGCGAGGGTGACGTCGGCGCCCTCCATCTCCGCGCGCCGCGCGGGGATCACGGTCAGGCCGTCGACGGCGGCCACGGCACGGTCGGCGTCGGCGAGCACGGCGTTGTGGAACAGCACGTCGCTGATCGTGGGCCCGGCGGCGGGTTCGGGGTGGCCGAGCCAGTGCGAGGCGTTGGCCTGGGCGTCGAGGTCGATCACGCGGACCCGGCGGCCGGTGACCTGCGCGAGCCGGGCGGCGGCGTTGACCACCAGCGTGGTCTTGCCGGCGCTGCCGCCTTGGTTGCCTACGGCGACAACGGTCATCGGGGTTTTCCCTCCACGTGCGGGGTGCTTCCGGCGGAAGCACCTTCCTGGGTGTCCAGACGGCGCTCGTCGTCGGGGGTGAGGTCGTATCCGGCGTGCACGGCCAGGCGGCGGACGTGGCGGCGCTCGCGGGCGTTCCACGCGCGGGGGGTCCAGGTGGCGCCTCCACCGAGGGCGTTCTCGATCTCGGCGAGCGCGACCGCGACGGCGGCGCGGCGGGCCGGGAGCCGTCCGGCGCCGGCCTGGGACTCGAGCCAGGCGCTGACCGGGTCCTCGATGTCGTCGCGGTCGAACTCGGCGAGTGGGACGCCGACCCACTCGGCGGCCCGGTCGACTGCCTCGTAGGGCTCGACGGTGTGGCCGACGAGCAGGGTGTCGGCCAGGATCTCCACGGCCAGCTCGGGGTCGAGCTGCCCGGTGACCAGCCGCGCGCACGCGCTGTCGCGGGCGTCGGCCGCTGCCCGTGCGGCGTCGGCGCGGCGCTGGTCCTCGCGGCGCTGTCCCTCCCGCTCCCGGGCTTGCTCCTGGTCGCGTTCTCCGGTCGCCTCGCCGCCGGTGCTTCCGCCGGAAGCGCTCTCGCCGCCGGTGCAGCCGGGGGTGCTTCCGGCGGAAGCACCGGGCCCGATCGGGACGAAGGTGCTGCCCTCGGCGGTTCCGGGGTCGGTGTGCTCGCGGAGCTGGCGGGTGTACCAGGTGAGCCGGACGTGGGGGCCGTAGGTGGCGACATGCGCGAGCGCGCTGTCCGGGGCGGTCGGGGCGTCCTGCGGGGTGTCGGGCAGTTCGACGCCCGCGACCGTGTAGTGGCCGGTGAGTTTGTGGTGCCAGTACTGGGCGCCGAACTCGGTCTCGGGGTCGGCGATCAGATCGATCCCGGCGGTGCTGAGCGCGGCGCGCAGCTGCTCGCCGCGCTCGCGGGTGCGCAGGCCAGCCAGGCGGGACTCGACGACGCCGCGGATCCCGCGCCAGCTCTCCTTGGTCGCCTGGTTCCAGGCGGGGGTGAGTTCGTCGTCGGGCAGCTCCAGCAGGCGCAGCGCGTCGGCGATGGTCAGCTCGCCGGCGGTCAGGGCGGTGACGAGTTTGGCGGGCAGCCGCAGCAGGGACAGCCGCTTGTGGACCTGGCCGGGGCTGACCCCGGTGGCTGTGGCGATCTTCCGCTCGGACCAGTCGCGCTCGCGCAGGCGGCCGAACGCGGTGGCCTCCTCTATCGGGCTGAGGTCCTGGCGTTGCAGGTTCTCGACGAGCATCGTGATCAGTGCGTTGTCGGCGTCGGCGAGGTCGTCGCGCACGATGACCGGGACGGTGGCCACCCCGGCGTGCAGTGCCCCGGCGCGGCGGCGGTGCCCGATCAGCACGATCCACTCGGCGTCCGGGGGGTCGAGCACCACGTCGGGGCGGGTGGCCAGGTACGCGGCGCGGGTCACGACCACGAGCGGCTGGAGTACGCCGGCCGCGGCGATGGACGCGGCGATCTCGGTGATGTCCCCGACGTCACCGCGGGGGTTCTCCGGGTTGGGTGCGAGCCGGGCGACGTCGACCTCGACCCGGTCGGCACCGGATGGCTCCACCGCGGCGGCGATCGCGCCGAGAATCCCGGCCGCCGGGCTGCCGCCTGCCGAGGCACCGTCACCCCCCGCGGGAGTGCTCGCGTCCCCGGGGGCCGTGGCCTCCCCGGCGCGCCGTCCGATCCGGGCCGCCGCGGCCCCCTGCAAGCCTCGCTTGGTCGCCATGCTCCAGCTCCCTGTCCGTCCCCGGTGGGTCGCATCCCGACGGAACGCCCGAGTGCAACTATTATCTATGGTTTGTATGTATTTGTCAACGCTGTGGTGGTGATCCGGCGGGTGGATTGACCAGGCGTTTTCCTGGTGGTTGGGGTGGCGCCCCTCGGGCGCCACCTGCTCATATGGTGCACGGCCCCGACCCCCCCGTCGGGGTGGTTACGCCGGCCGCCCCCCCCGCGCACCCCCCGGACCCCCCGCCCCCCCCCCCCCCCCGGGCGGGGGGGGGGGGGGGCCCCCCCCCCGCCCCGCGCCAGGTACCCCCCGCCGGCGAGGGCCCGGGGG